>NZ_JAWOAI010001077.1:0-1377 GCF_033194735.1 Streptomyces sp. W16 | reverse complement strand
CGCCGCGGCGGATCGACTCGTAGCGGCCGGGGGGCGGGCCAAGGTACTCCGAGGAGGGGGGCCGCAGGATGACCGTGAGGGGGTCGTCGAGGGCGAAGTCGGCCTCTCGCCCCTCGTCCTCCTCGTCAAAGTGTGTGGTCAAGGCTTCTCCTCAGATGGGCTCGGAGCAGTTCGCGGGCCGCGTGGAGGTCGGCCTTGATGGTTCCTTCCTTGCGCCCGGTCAGCACGGACACCTCCCGGATCGGCATGTCAGCGTAGTAGTGCAGGAGGATCGGGACGCGCAGTCGTTCCGGCAGCGACTGCACGAGCAGCCGTACGGACGGGTCGGCCTGTTCGGCGGGCGGTCGTATCGCTTCCTCGGTGGTGACGCGGCGCACGGCCCGGCGTTCGCGCTCCAGTTTGCGCCAGTGGTCCCGGACCAGGTTGGCCGCGGTGACGTAGAGGAAGCCGCGCGGTTCCGCCACCTTCGTCCAGCGGGCCCAGAGCCGGGTGAAGGCCTCGGAGGCGATCTCGTGGGCCGTCTCGTCGTCGTCGACGAGCCGGCGGCACCAGCCGGCGAGGCGCGGGTAGACGGCGGCGAACAGTTCGGACGCTGCCCTCTCGCGGGACCGTTTCAACATGCTCCGTAGGGGGGTGGTGAGGTTCACGGAGGAAGACCCCGGACCGCCGGTGTGGGTTCCGGCGGTCCGGGATCCGGACCGTGCCAGGGATCCGGGCCGGATCAGGGGCTCGCTGCGGTCAGTGCCGCGAAGACGATCACGTTGTCGAGGTAGCCCGTACCGGTACGGGTCCCGCCGCAGGTGATGAGCCGCAGTTCGGGGCGGTCCACGTTCCCGTACACCTCGTCCGACGGGAAGTCGGCCTTGGCGACCGTCCGCACGGCGGTGACGGTGAACGTGGCCGTCGTACCGTTCTCCAGGACCGCGTCGATCCGGTCCCCCGCGCGCAGCCGCGCGAGGTGGCGGAAGACCCCGTCCCCGTACGCGCCGACCGTCACATGCCCGAGGATCACCGACGGCCCGGTGCGGCCGGGGGTCGGCGAGTACCGGTACCAGCCCGCCCGGTCGTGCGCCGTGATCGGCGGCACCTGCACGGTGCCGTCCGAGGCCAGCCCCAGCTGCATCACCGGGGTGTCCACCCCGATGGCCGGGACGCGCAGGGTGACCGGGACGGACCGCGCGAGGGCGTGGACCGGCCGCACGGCGGGCGACGCGGAGGGTGTCGCACCGCCCTGGTTCGAACTCCCTTGTTTCGTGGTGGAGTTCGCGGCCGGGGCGGTTCCGTGACCGCCGCCGCAGCCGGTGAGCAGGGCCGCCGTCGACGCCGTGACGAAGGCGCGCCTGGAGAGCGAGGTCATGCCCCGGTCGCCCTCCGGCG
>NZ_JAWOAI010001076.1:0-1392 GCF_033194735.1 Streptomyces sp. W16 | reverse complement strand
CACGCTCGCGGAGGTCGCGGACGACCGGTGCCGGGCGGGCCGGGCATGCCTCCCTGGCCGGGGCCGAGGGCTGCTCGGGCAGCGCGACGGCCGAGGTCGTGGCGTACGCCGTGGTCCTTGTCACCGTGATCGTCCTCCCTGCGGGGTCAGGAAAGGTTCTCCCCACCGAACGTAAAGAGAAGGTAATGCACGGTGTCTCGCGGTTCCGTTCGCTTCCGGCCACAGGCCTGTTACAAAGCCTGTGCGATGATGTGCGCGCCTAACTGCATACCGGCCGCTTGAATCCGCGCGGGAGAGTCCCCAGCCGTACGTCGTCAGTCGTACGTCGTCCGGGGCGCCGAAGGAGCAAGTCCCTCCCTTGAATCTCTCAGGCCCAGTTACCGCGCGGGCGAGGCACATCTGAAAAGCGGACCGCCGGCGACGGTGGTCCCACCCAAGGTGCAACCCGTGACCCGTGCGGTCATGGCGAACCTCTCAGGTCCCGATGACAGATGGGGAGGAACGACCTCGCCGTCATGCCTTGGGAGACCGACCGATGAGCAGTACCGCCACCCCTGAGAAGCGCCGCACCGCGCTCGACGCGCTGCACCGCTCGCTCGGTGCGACGATGACCGACTTCGCCGGCTGGGACATGCCGCTGCGCTACGGCTCCGAACGCGACGAACACCTCGCCGTCCGCACGAAGGCCGGCCTCTTCGACCTCTCCCACATGGGCGAGATCACGGTCACCGGACCGGACGCGGCCTCTCTCCTCAACTACGCGCTCGTCGGAAACATCGCCTCCGTGGGCGTGGGCCGCGCCCGCTACACCATGATCTGCCGGGCCGACGGCGGCATCCTCGACGACCTCATCGTCTACCGGCTGGCCGAGACCGAGTACATGGTGGTGGCCAACGCCTCCAACGCCCAGATTGTCCTGGACTCGTTGGTGGAGCGTGCCGTCGGCTTCGACGCCGTCGTCCGCGACGACCGTGACGCGTACGCGCTGCTCGCCGTCCAGGGCCCCGAGTCCCCCGGCATCCTCGCCTCGCTCACGGACGCCGACCTCGACGGTCTGAAGTACTACGCCGGCCTGCCCGGCACGGTCGCGGGCGTCCCCGCGCTGATCGCCCGCACCGGCTACACCGGCGAGGACGGCTTCGAGCTGTTCGTCGCCCCCGGTGACGCCGAGAAGCTGTGGGAGGCGCTGATCGAGGCCGGAGCGCCGGCCGGGCTGATCCCCTGCGGTCTGTCCTGCCGGGACACGCTGCGCCTGGAGGCGGGCATGCCGCTCTACGGCCACGAGCTGTCGACCTCGCTCACCCCCTTCGACGCCGGGCTCGGCCGGGTCGTGAAGTTCGAGAAGGACGGCGACTTCGTCGGGCGCGGCGCCCTGGAGGCCGCCGCCGAGCG
>NZ_JAWOAI010001075.1:0-1393 GCF_033194735.1 Streptomyces sp. W16 | reverse complement strand
GGCGGCTCGGGAGACTCCGAGCCGTCCGCCAAGCCGAAGCCCGTGACGGCGGCGACCGCGGTGAAGAAGCTGGCCGCGCGGGACTCCGGACGCCATGTCTGCTACCGGATCTACATCGGGGGCAAGGGCTGGCAGACCCCGGAGTGCGACGGCGCCACGGCCGCCACCGCCACCGACGACGAGCAGATCCTTTCCGTGAACATCGCGGTCTCCGGGACCGCCGGTTCGGCCGCCAACGCCTTCATCCACGACCCCGCGTCGACCAACGGCTACGGCAAGTACTGGACCCCGGGGTGGACGGACGTCATCGCCGATGGCAAGGACAACTACATCGGCACCGCGAAGCCGGGCGCCGCGTACGTCACGGGCTTCGCGAACAACATCGGCAGTGGTCAGCTCTGCTGGATCGTCCGCAGCTCCGGCTGGGACTGGGGCGATCAGAAGTGCACCCAACCGCGGCCCGCGTACGGCTTCGCGGGCACCCTCGACAACGCCCACTGGTTGGTGGCGGTCAGGCTGACAGTGCCGAACTGACCGCCGGGGCGGCTACCAGGTGCCCTCGCCGGGCACCAGCCGCCCCGCCTTGCGGTATTCGCGGCGGGCCCCCTCCAGGAGGTCCGCCGCACCGACCGTGTCCCCGCGTCCGGCGGCGAGGTAGGCGGCCGTGACGACCGCGCTGCGGATGGAGCCGCCCGCGAGCTCGAACTCCTTTGCCAGCGGAGCGAGTTCGAGGTCCGGTGCGCTCGGCACATGGGTCAGGCCGTGGAGCCACAGGGCGAGCCGCTGCGCCGGGTCCGGGAACGGGAAGTCGACGACCAGGTCGAGCCGCCGGGTGAACGCCTCGTCGATGTTGGCGCGCAGGTTGGTGGTGAGCAGCGCGATCCCGTCGAAGGACTCCAGCCGTTGGAGCAGATAGGCGCTCTCCATGTTGGCGTAGCGGTCGTGCGAGTCCTTCACTTCGGACCGCTTGCCGAAGACCGCGTCGGCCTCGTCGAAGAGGAGCACGGCGTCGGTGCGGTCGGCCTCGGTGAAGATCCGTTCGAGGTTCTTCTCGGTCTCGCCGATGTACTTGTCGACGACGGACGACAGCTGAACCACATAGAGATCCAGGCCGAGTTCGGCCGCGACGACCTCCGCCGACAGTGTCTTGCCGGTGCCGGACTCACCGGCGAACAGCCCGAGGACACCTCTCCCCCGGCCGCCGCCCGCGCTGAGCCGCCAGTCGCCGAGGACCCGGTCGCGGTGCCGGGCGCGCAGGGCGAGTTCGTGCAGTTGGGTCAGTGACCGGTCGGGCAGGACCAGGTCCCGCCAGTCGACCGCGGGCCGGATGCGGCGGGCGTGCTGTTCGAGCCCGGACGCCGACTGCTGGCGTGCGGCGAGCCGCAGATGGGCG
>NZ_JAWOAI010001074.1:0-1394 GCF_033194735.1 Streptomyces sp. W16 | reverse complement strand
GGGGAGCCGACGCCGACGGCGAGTGCGCCCGCCGCCATGTACTGCCCGGCCGCTTCGAGGTCGACGCCGCCGACCGCCATGAGCGGTATGTGCGGTAGCGGGGCGCGCAGTTGGCGCAGATGGGTGGGGCCGCCGGTGCAGGCCGGGAAGAGTTTCACGGCCGCCGCGCCGGCCCGCCAGGCGGTGGTCACCTCGGTCGCCGTCCATGCTCCCGGGTAGAAGGGGATGTCCTGGTCGGCCGCGTCGTGGATGACGTCCGGGTCGACGTTGGGGGAGACCAGGAACTCGGCGCCCGCCGCGAGCGCGTCCCGGGTGTCGGCCAGGGTGAGGACCGTACCGGCGCCGACCGAGACCCCGGCGCCGAGTTCGTCCTTGATACGGGCGATCGCGTCGAGGGCGCCGGTGGTGGTGAGGGTGACCTCCAGGCAGGTGACCCCGCCGGCCGCGAGGGCACGGGCCGCGGCGGGCAGCCCGGAGGCGTCGGCCGACCTGAGGATGGCCATCACCCGGGTACTGATCAACTGGGGTGTGATCAGGGGCCGTTGAAGAAACTGATTGTCCGTCACTTGACCGCTCCCGCCGACATTCCGGCGACCATCTGGCGCTGGAAGAAGATGAAGATGACCAGTAGGGGCAGCACACCCAGCAGCGCGGCCGGGAACAGCGTGGTCGGCTGCACGGTGTGCGGGTCGATGAAGGAGTACGCGTTCACCATGACCGTGCGCTTGCCCGGGTCCTGGAGGAATACGAGGGGGACCAGCAGGTCGTTCCAGATCTGCAGGGCGATGAAGGTCAACAGGGTGCTGGTGACCGGCCGTAGCAGCGGCAGGATGACGACGAAGAAGGTGCGCAGCGCGCCGCAGCCGTCGAGGGCCGCCGCCTCCTCCAGGTCGGCCGGGATCTGGCGGATGAAGCTGGTGTAGAAGAACACGGCGAGCGGCAGGTTGAGCGCGGTGTAGATGAAGACGACGCCCGCGTAGGTGTCCAGCAGGTTCAGGTCGCGCATCAGCAGGTACAGCGGTGCCACCACGACGAACACGGGGATGGACGTGCCGAGGATGAACAGCCGGTACACCGCCGTCGACCAGCCCGCAGTGATCCGGGCCAGCGGATAGCCCGCGAGCGCGCCGAGCACGGTGATGAGGACGCACGAAAGCCCGGTGATCAGAAGGGTGTTGAGGGTGCTGGTGCCGTAGTGGATCTGGCTGAAGGCCTGCGTGAAGTTCTTCAGCGTGAAGGAGTGCGGGATGCCCAGCGGGGAGCGTGCCACGTCCGCCGCCGTGCGCAGCGAGGTGACGATCGTGAAGACGAACGGCAGGACGAAGAGGACCGTGCCGAGGGTGAGGGCCGTGGTGCCGAGGCCGGCGGCGAGCCTGCGCGGGGTCCACGGGGCG
>NZ_JAWOAI010001073.1:0-1403 GCF_033194735.1 Streptomyces sp. W16 | reverse complement strand
CCGTGTCGCGCGGATCCTGGAGGCCGGCCGGCCACCCCTGCTGCTGTGCGCGGACGGCGCGGGCCGGGCTCTCGCGGAAATCCCCCCGTGCACCACGGCCCACGAACTCTCCGACATCGCCCTGCCGTCGGACGACCCCTTCGCCTTCGCTCCGCCGCCGGTCGACCCGGGCCGCTCCCCGCTGGCGTACATCATGTTCACCTCCGGCAGCACCGGGACGCCCAAGGGCGTGATGGTCGAGCACCGCGGAGTCGTACGCCTCGTCAAGGACACCGACTACCTCGACTTCTCTCCCGACCGCAGGTTCGCGCACTGCGCGGCCCTGGAGTTCGACGCCTCGACCCTGGAGATCTGGGGCCCGCTGCTGAACGGCGGCAGCCTCTGCGTGATCGACACCCGCACGGCGGTCGTACCGGCCCTCTTCGGACGGGCGCTGCGCGCCCACGGCGTGACCACCTGCTGGCTCACCGCACCGCTGTTCCACCAACTGGCGGACGAGGACCCGGAGATCTTCGCTCCGCTCACCGACCTGCTGACCGGCGGCGACGTCGTGTCCCCGGACCACGTCAACCGCGTCCTCGTCCGCAACCCCGGCCTGCGGGTCCACAACGGTTACGGGCCCACGGAGAACACGACGTTCACCACCGTGCACACCCTCGACCGCCCGCACGAGGGCCCGATCCCGATCGGGCGTCCCCTCCGCGGTACGACGGTCAGCGTCCGTGACGAGCGGGGCCGCCCGGTACCGCCCGGCACCGTCGGTGAACTGTGGGCGGCGGGCGACGGCCTGGCCCGCGGCTACCTGGGGCGGCCCGACCTGACCGGGCAGCGGTTCGTGCTGCGCGACGGGGTCAGGCACTACCGCACCGGCGACCGCGTCCGCATGGACGAGCGGGGCCTGCTGCACTTCCACGGTCGCGGGGACGGCCAGGTGAAGATCTCCGGCAACCTGGTCGACGTCGCCGAGGTCAACGCCGCGTTCGTCGCTCTCCCCGGCGTCCTCGACGCGTACACCAGGGCCGTCGGCGGCCCCACCGAGGACAAGCACCTGATCGCCCACGTGGTGGCGCCCGGCCTCGACGAGGCCGCCGTCCGCAGCGGGCTGCGCGGCCTCCTGCCCGCCTTCATGCACCCGCGGCACGTGGTCCTCGTGGACCGGCTGCCCCTGGGACCCACCGGCAAGGTCGACTGGCGCACCCTGCCGGTCCCGTCGGCCGCCCCGGCCCGCGAACCCGCCGCGCAGACGCCCGGACAGGCCCGGCTCGCCGCACTGTGGGCGGACGTACTGGACGTGCCGGCCCACTCGATCGCCGCCGCCGACGACTTCTTCGCCCTCGGCGGGAACTCGATCCGCCTCGGCACGGTCGTCGGCCGCATCGGACGCGAGCTCGACGTGGCGCTCC
>NZ_JAWOAI010001072.1:0-1423 GCF_033194735.1 Streptomyces sp. W16 | reverse complement strand
GAGCCGCACATCGGCGACGAGGCCGAGACGCCGCGCGACGAAGCGCGCCGGACGATAGAGGAGGTGGATCTTCCGGACGGCTCGGCCCCGGTCGCCGTCGAGGAACCCCCCGTACTGGAGGTCCCCGAGCCGACCGCCGGACGCCTCGTCCGGCTGCGCGCGCGGCTCTCCCGCTCGCAGAACGCGCTCGGCCAGGGGCTGCTCACGCTCCTGTCGCGCGAGCACCTCGACGAGGACACCTGGGAGGAGATCGAGGACACCCTCCTCACCGCCGACGTCGGCGTGGCGCCCACCCAGGAACTGGTCGACGCGCTGCGCGAGCGCGTGAAGGTGCTCGGCACCCGGACCCCGCAGGAGCTGCGAGCCCTGCTCCGCGAGGAACTCCTCAAGCTGGTCGGCACCGACGTCGACCGTGCGGTGAAGACCGAGCCCGAGGACCGCAAGCCCGGCATCGTGATGGTCGTCGGGGTCAACGGCACCGGCAAGACCACCACCACCGGCAAGCTCGCCCGTGTCCTCGTGGCCGACGGCCGTACGGTCGTGCTCGGCGCCGCCGACACGTTCCGGGCCGCCGCCGCCGACCAGTTGCAGACCTGGGGCGAGCGGGTCGGTGCCCACACCGTGCGCGGGCCCGAGGCCGGTGACCCCGCCTCCGTCGCCTTCGACGCGGTGAAGGAGGGCAAGGAGATGGGCGTCGACGTCGTCCTCATCGACACCGCCGGACGCCTCCACACCAAGACCGGGCTCATGGACGAGCTGGGCAAGGTGAAGCGGGTCGTGGAGAAGCACGCGCCGCTCGACGAGGTGCTGCTCGTTCTCGACGCGACCACCGGGCAGAACGGGCTGGTGCAGGCGCGGGTCTTCGCCGAGGTCGTGGACATCACCGGCATCGTGCTGACCAAGCTGGACGGTACGGCCAAGGGCGGGATCGTGGTCGCGGTGCAGCGGGAGCTGGGTGTGCCGGTGAAGCTGATCGGGCTCGGTGAGGGTGCGGATGATTTGGCACCCTTTGAGCCGGAGGCGTTCGTTGATGCCCTTATTGGGGACTGATGGGCTGTTTGTTTGCTGCGGGCCGGTGGGGGCTTGTCGCGCAGTTCCCCGCGCCCCTTCAGGGCGCGCTGTAGTCCCCCCATCCAAGAAGTGCCCGTTCCTCAACTCGCCGTTGGGGACGGGCACTTCGTCGTCTCTACGGCTATGCGCGCGACCTGTGTGCCACGTACGCCAGCGTGCCCAGCAGCAACCGTGCCGCCGGCGGCTTCGTCGCCGAGTCGAGTGCGGGGGAGCGGAGCCAGCGGACCGGGCCGAGGCCTCCTCGGTCGGAGGGCGGGGCGGTGATGTGGGTGCCGGGGCCGAGGCCGCGGAGGTCGAGGGAGGTGGGGTCGTCCCAGCCCATGCGGTAGAGCAGCGTGGGGAGTTCGGCGGC
>NZ_JAWOAI010001071.1:0-1424 GCF_033194735.1 Streptomyces sp. W16 | reverse complement strand
GCCGCCGCCGCGACGGCCACCAGGGCCACCGGTGAGGCCGAGGCCGCCGCCGCCCAGGCGAAGGGTCTGGCCGCCGCCGAGGCGACCAGGGCCCAGGGTCTCGCCGAGGCGGAGGCCATCAAGGCGAGGGCCGCGGCCCTCGCCGAGAACCAGGAAGCGGTGGTCGCGCAGCAACTCGCCGAGAACTGGCCGGAGATCGTGCGGGCCGGCGCGTCCGCGTTCGGCAGCGTCGACAACATGGTGGTCCTCAACGGGGCCGACGGCATGGCGGAGATGCTCGCCAAGGCGCTCACGATGGGTGGCACGGGTCTCGGTCTGGCCCGCCAGCTACTGGCCTCGATGAACCAGAACGGGCAGATCCCGAACGGGACTTCGGCCCTGAACGGGACTGTGGCACCGGCGTCGCAGAAGGTGCCGGTGGAGAAGGACGAGAAGTGACGTCAACGGGAGGCTGACGTACGCGTCGCGGGGGACACCCTCTAAGGTGCCCCCCGTGACCGCGTTTACCGATGAGAACGTCCCGGGCCGCTTCGGCCCCTCCGCCACCACCGAGGCCGACCCGCGCGAGGTCGGCAAGGTGCGTACCGAGTACTCCCCCGCGCACGACGGGGACCCGGACCCCGGTGAGATCGTCTGGACCTGGGTGCCGTTCGAGGAGAACGACGGCCGGGGCAAGGACCGCCCGGTCCTCGTCGTGGCCCGTGAGCCCGGCGGTACCCTGCTGGCCGTCCAGCTCTCCAGCAAGCGGCACGACGCCGACCGCGAGTGGGTGGCGATCGGCAACGGCCCGTGGGACAAGTCGGGCCGCGACTCCTGGGTCGACGTGGACCGCGTCCTGCGCCTGCACGAGGACGGCATGCGCCGCGAGGCGTGCGCGATCGACCAGATGCGCTTCAACCTCGTACGGCACCGGCTGCACGAGCGCTACGGCTGGACCTGACGAGCCGAGTGGGCTAGGGCCTGTCGTCTGGATCAGGCCGGCCTGTCTCACGGTGCCTTGTCGGCCGACCCGAGCGGGGTGTGGTGCGTGCAGCTGCAAGGCGGAGGAGGGCGGCGACGCGATGGGGGTCCCCCGCGCGAGGTGGTTCGAGCGTGGGGGAGTCGGCAACCGACGACAACGCCGCTGGGGGTCCCCCCACGCCTTTAAGGCAGTGGGGGAGTGCGCACCACACCCCGCGACGCCGGCATGATCCAGACGACAGGCCCTAGCTCTGGAGCTGACGCTCCGGAAACGCCCGTACGAAGGCGTCCCGGACCGTGGCACCCGGTGTGCGGTCCAGGACGCCGAACACCACGTGCTCGAAGGCCGCGGCGAACCGCCCGCCCGGCCCGAGCAGCGCGTGGAAGGCACCCGCGACCTGCGCCGGGTCGTTCTGGAAGACCCCGCAGCCCCAGGCACCCAGGACCAGCCGCCGGTAGCCGTG
>NZ_JAWOAI010001070.1:0-1426 GCF_033194735.1 Streptomyces sp. W16 | reverse complement strand
CGCCACCGCGACCAGCAGCACCGCGACGAGCGCGGACGCGGCCGGCCGTACGACACGGTGTACGGCCTCCCAGCCGCGGGGGGGGGGCGTACGGCGGGATGCCAGCAGAGCGATCAGCAGGATGCCGGCCGACCAGCCCAGACCGCCCAGCAGGGTCGGCGCCGTGTCGACGGTGAAGCCGACCGCCGCCTTCGCCTTGACCAGGTCGCTGATCTTGCCTGGCAACAGGCCGCCGATGTCACCGATATCGCCGATGCCGGGGATGTTCACCCCGCCGCCGCTACCGCCGCCGCCCGTGAGTTTGTCGAGGCCCAGCTTGCTTCCGTCGATCGTGATGACGTCGTGCCCGGCCCAGGCCAGCCCGCCGAGCATCGCCACGAAGAGCGCGATCACCGACCCCGCCCGCGCGAGGAGTTCGGCCGGTGCGATCACAACTCCGGCCGCCCGCAGGGACCGTAGGAAGAAATACGACAGCAGGAGCGCTCCCGCCAGGCTCACGCCCAGCGGGGTGATCGTGACGGCCGTGGTCGCCTGGGCGCCGGTCAGGCCGAAGGCGGAGACGTCGCCGGTCGGGGTGACCGAACCGCCCGTGCCGAGCGCCACCACCGCCGCGGTCATCGGGCCGAGCGAGCCCGCCGTGTCGGCGCCCAGCAGGTGCAGGCCGAGCGCGGCCGTGCCCGCCATGCCTATCAACGCCCAGCTGACCGAGGCGATCGCGGACAGCAGGACGTCACCCCAGGGCACCCTCGTGTCGTAGTGCGCCGTCCTGACACTCGTCGCTGAACTCATGGCAGACCCCCCGATCCGCGGCACGGCGTGGTGCGGACACCACGCATGTCCCCCTCGCGTGGATTACCACTCTCCGGGTCGGTTTCCACCCCGTCAACGGAACCGCCGAACGCGTAACAGCGTGCTCATCACAAGGCCCGACTTTCGGTCAGGGGGTGCAGACTGAAATAGTTCCCGACGATGTTCGACATCCCTAGACTCCCCGTGATGGGGCGTAACTCGGGGGACTACTCAGTGGGGCATGGAGTGCCGGAACTCGTACTGGAATTGAATGGACGGACCTGGACGCTCGACGCGTCCAGGACCTACACCCTCGGACGTGATCCGCAGGGGGACATCGTGGTCGACGACGCCAGGGTCTCCTGGCGGCACGCCACGATCAGCTGGAGCGGCCGGAGTTGGGTCATCGACGACCACGGCAGCACCAACGGCACGTTCGTGCAGGGGCAGCGCATCCATCAGATGGAGATCGGCCCCGGCTCGTCCGTGTACTTGGGCAACGCGACCGACGGCCCGAGCCTGAGCCTGTCGGGCGCCGCCGCCTCCGTCGCGAGCCCGCAGGCCCAGCCGCAGCAACAGCCGTACGCGGCACAGGGCGCGGGCCCCTTCCCCGCGCTGCCCGCCGCCAAGGTGCTGG
>NZ_JAWOAI010001069.1:0-1431 GCF_033194735.1 Streptomyces sp. W16 | reverse complement strand
CGCCGAACTGGCCGTACTGCTGCGCGAGCAGGACAGCGCGGCCGTCACGACCCGGGACGAGGCGACCGCCGGACGCTTCCGGATGCATCGCGCCTTCGCCGCCTGGCTCCGCGCGGCGGCCGGTGAGTTCCCCCTTGCTGTCGTCCTGGAGGACCTGCACCGGGCCGACGGCGAGACCCTCGCCCTGCTCGAAGCCGCGTCCACCGTCACCGGCGTACCCCTGCTCACCGTCGCCAGTTACCGGCCCGCCGAGGCGGGGGAGGATCTGGGCAAGACCCTCGCCCACCTCGCCCCCGCCGCACCCAGGCGCGTCGCGCTGAGCGGTCTGGCCCCGCACGACGTCGCCACCGTGGTCGACGCCGTGTGCGGTCAACCCGTCGATCCCTGGACGGTCACGGCCCTCGCCGAACGGACCGGCGGCAACCCCTTCTACGTCCTGGAGAGCGCACGGCTGCTGGCCCGCGAGGGCGCCCTCGTCGCCGTCTCCGAGGTCCCGCAGGGCGTACGCGACGTCCTGCGCAGACGGCTCGCCCGGCTGCCCGCCACAGCCCGCTCGGCCCTGCGGCTCACGGCCGTCGTGGGCCTGGAGGCCGATGCGGCCGTCCTGGTCGACGCCGCCGACACCGACGAGGACACGGTGCTGGAGGGCCTCGACGCAGCCCTCGCCGCCGACCTGCTGACCGAGTCCGGCCCCGGACGCGTCCGGTTCGTGCACGCGCTGGTCCGCGACACCGTGTACACCGACCTGTCCGGAGTACGACGCGCCCGCCTGCACGCCCGCATAGCGCAGGCGCTGCGCCGCCACCGGCCGCACGAACTCGCCGCCCTGGCCCACCACTTCGCCCACTCCGGCAGCACCGCGCACGCACCCCTCGCCGTCGACTACGCGCTCCGCGCCGCCGAGGCGGCCGAACAGCGCTACGCCCACGACGTCGCCGTTGACCTGATCCAGCAGGCGATCGAGACCCGCGCCGCCGCCACCGGCCCGGCCGCCGAACCGGCCCAACTGGACGACACCGTAAGCCTGTTGGTACGGCTGCTCGGCGCCCAGATCAGGGCCGGTTCCACCGACGCGGCCCGCCGCACCCGGCAGCGCGCCGTCGAACTCGCCGAACAGGCCGACCGGGGCGACCTGGTGGCCGCCGTCTACGGCGCCTGGACCGAACCCTCGCCCTGGCGCAGCAGACTGGAGGGCTTCTGCGACCGGACCACGCTGGAGCGGCTGGAACGTCTCGCAGCCGATCCCGGTCTCGACGGCCCCACCCGCGCACGGGTGTTGCAGGTCTACGTCGAAGCGGTGGCGGCCGAGAACGCGCCCCGCGCCCTGGAGGCGGCCCGCACCCAACTGGCGCTGGCCCGCGCAGGCGGCGAACCACGCCTGCTCGCCGCCGCGTTGATGACCTCGGCCAGGCTCCTGCCGCTGGAGACACA
>NZ_JAWOAI010001068.1:0-1433 GCF_033194735.1 Streptomyces sp. W16 | reverse complement strand
CAGCAGGGCTACGGCCATCCGCAGCAGCAACAGCCGCAGCAGTACGCCCCGCCCAGGCAGCCCCAGCAGCCCCAGCGGCCCCAGGAACCGGCGCGCGAGCCCCGCCAGCCGCGGCAGCGCAGCGCCAATCCGATGAAGATCCCCGGCCTGGGCTGTCTGAAGGGCTGTCTGTTCACGATCGTCCTGCTGTTCGTCGCGGGCTGGCTCGTCTGGGAGCTGACTCCGCTTCAGGACTGGATCGGCACGGGCAGGGGCTACTGGCACGAGATCGGCCACGTGGCCAAACAGGTCAGCGGCTGGGTCAAGGATCTGAGTTCCGCGACCGGCAACTGACCCTCGAATCGCCCTTGTCGGACGCTGGTTTGGGGATTTGTCGACACCCAGTGGGTGATTTCCGCCCTGGCGGTGAAGGTTGGCTCATCTGACGCGTAGTTTTAGCGACACACGCGTCGGTAGGAGCAGTCTTGGCACGGAAGATCGGCAGCCGGTACACCGCCAACCAGATCCTGGGGCGGGGCAGCGCCGGCACGGTGTGGCTGGGTGAGGGTCCCGAGGGGCCCGTCGCCGTGAAGCTGCTGCGCGAGGACCTCGCGTCCGACCAGGAACTCGTCGGCCGCTTCGTGCAGGAGCGCACCGCCCTGCTCGGCCTCGAACACCCGAACATCGTGTCCGTACGGGACCTGGTCGTCGACGGCAACGACCTCGCCCTCGTCATGGACCTGGTCCGCGGCACCGACCTGCGCACCCGCCTCGACCGGGAACGCCGGCTGGCCCCCGAGGCGGCGGTCGCGATCGTCGCCGACATCGCGGACGGACTCGCGGCGGCCCACGCGGCAGGCGTCGTCCACCGGGACGTCAAGCCGGAGAACGTGCTCCTCGACATGCAGGGCCCGCTCGGCCCCGGAGGCGCGCACCCCGCCCTGCTGACGGACTTCGGGGTCGCCAAACTCATCGACTCCCCGCGCCGCACCCGCGCCACGAAGATCATCGGCACGCCCGACTACCTCGCCCCCGAGATCGTCGAGGGCCTGCCCCCGCGCGCGGCCGTCGACATCTACGCCCTGGCGACCGTCCTGTACGAACTCCTCGCCGGATTCACCCCGTTCGGCGGCGGCCACCCCGGCGCGGTACTGCGACGCCACGTCACCGAGACCGTCGTACCGCTGCCCGGGATCCCCGAGGAGCTGTGGGCGCTGCTCGTCCAGTGCCTGGCGAAGGCCCCGGCGTCCCGGCTGCGGGCCTCCGAGCTCGCGGCCCGGCTGCGCGAACAGCTGCCCCTGCTGGCCGGGATGCCCCCACTGGACGTCGACGAGCCGGACAGCGAGCAGGAGGAGGCGGAACCGGAGGAGGCCCCGGTGGCCACGCCCGCGCGCGGCGAGCGGGTACGGCGGGGTGCCGTACCGCTGGTGCCGGGTGCCAAGCCCGCCGACTCC
>NZ_JAWOAI010001067.1:0-1443 GCF_033194735.1 Streptomyces sp. W16 | reverse complement strand
GGACGCCGGTGGCCGCCGCGCTCGACCTCGGCACCGGTTCCGGCATCCAGGCGCTGCACGCGGCACAGCACGCCACGCGCGTGACGGCCACCGACGTCAACCCGCGCGCCCTGCACATCACCGCGCTCACCCTGGCGCTCTCCGGCGCGCCGGCGGCCGACCTGCGCGAGGGCTCCCTCTTCGAGCCGGTCCGCGACGACGAGACGTACGACCTGATCGTGTCGAACCCGCCCTTCGTGATCTCGCCCGGCGCCCGGCTCACCTACCGCGACGGCGGGATGGGCGGGGACGATCTGTGCCGGTCGCTCGTTCAGCAGGCGGGCGATCGACTGCGCGAGGGCGGATTCGCGCAGTTCCTCGCCAACTGGCAGCACGTGGAGGGGGAGGACTGGCAGGACCGGCTCAGGTCATGGGTGCCGCGCGGGTGCGATGCCTGGATCGTGCAGCGCGAGGTCCAGGACGCCACGCAGTACGCCGAGTTGTGGCTCAGGGACGCCGGCGACCACCGGGGTGACCCGGCCGCCTACGAGGCGCTCTACGACGCGTGGCTCGACGAGTTCGAGGCGCGCAAGGTCAAGGCGGTGGGCTTCGGCTGGATCACGCTGCGCAGGACGGGATCTGACGCACCCTCGATCACCGTCGAGGAGTGGCCGCACCCGGTCGAGCAGCCGCTCGGCGACACCGTGCGCCTGCACTTCGACCGCGTCGACTATCTGCGCGCCCACGACGACGCGGCCCTGCTCGCCGCCCACTTCAGACTCGCCCCCGAGATCATCCAGGAACAGGTGGGCCTGCCCGGTGCCGAGGACCCCGAGCACGTCGTGTTGCGCCAGCACCGCGGCATGCGCCGGGCGACCAAGGTCGACACGGTCGGCGCGGGCTTCGCCGGCGTCTGCGACGGCAGCCTGAGCGCGGGCCGCATCCTGGACGCGATCGCCCAACTCGTGGGCGAGGACCCGGTGCTGCTCCGCGACCGGACACCGGCGCAGATCCGGCTGCTGGTGGAACAGGGGTTCCTGGAGCCCGTCGACTGACAGCCCACGGCGGCCGACCGCCACGGGTCGCCGCTGCCCTGCCCCGCGCCGCCCCCGCACCTGTCACGCCTGAGGCCTGCCCGTACCACTGAGCCACCTGTGCCCCCGCCCGGCGGGATCGGTCGGATTGGTACGGAAAGGCCCTCTTGTCAGTGGCGGGTGCGAGGCTACCTTCGGAGACAGGTTCCACGCGTCCTCGGGGGAGGCGCGCCGTCTCGGGGGAGGCGTGATGGCCGGGGATACGCCGGAGCAGGGTGAAGGCAGGATCGTCAACGGGCGCTATCGGCTGCTGCGCACGCTGGGCGCCGGCGGCATGGGCCGCGTATGGCTCGCGTACGACGAGGAGTTGGCCTGCGAGGTCGCCATCAAGGAGATCTCGCTGCCGGACGTCCCGAGGGACGCGAGCGAG
>NZ_JAWOAI010001066.1:0-1446 GCF_033194735.1 Streptomyces sp. W16 | reverse complement strand
GATCAGCAGCGCGCGCCTGCCGGGCCGCCGGCCCTTCGCTTCCCCGTCGTCCTTCGCATCCCCCATGCGATCTTCAACGGATACTCGCGGGTCCCGGTTCCCGGCGACCCGTACCCTGGAAGGGTTATGACTGAGACCTCGCAGCGCCCCCGCCCCCTCCGCGTACTCGCCGCCATGTCCGGCGGCGTGGACTCCGCCGTCGCCGCCGCCCGCGCCGCCGAAGCCGGCCACGACGTGACCGGCGTCCACCTCGCGCTCTCCGCGAACCCGCAATCGTTCCGCACGGGCGCGCGTGGCTGTTGCACCATCGAGGACTCACGGGACGCCCGCCGCGCCGCCGACGTCATCGGCATCCCCTTCTACGTCTGGGACCTCGCCGACCGCTTCCGCGAGGACGTCGTCGAGGACTTCGTCGCCGAGTACGAGGCCGGCCGCACCCCGAACCCCTGCCTGCGCTGCAACGAGAAGATCAAGTTCGCCGCGCTCCTCGACAAGGCCCTTGCGCTCGGCTTCGACGCCGTCTGCACCGGCCACTACGCCCAGGTGATCGTGAACGACGACGGCACCCGCGAACTGCACCGCGCCTCCGACATGGCCAAGGACCAGTCGTACGTCCTCGGCGTCCTGGACGAGAGGCAGCTCGCGCACGCCCTGTTCCCGCTCGGCGACACGATCACAACGAAGGACGAGATCCGCGCGGAGGCCGAGCGCCGCGGCCTCGCGGTCGCCAAGAAGCCCGACTCGCACGACATCTGCTTCATCGCCGACGGCGACACCCAGGGCTTCCTGGCCAACCGCCTGGGCAAGGCGGAGGGCGACATCGTCGACGAGTCCGGCACGGTCGTCGGCTCGCACGAGGGTGCGTACGGCTTCACCATCGGCCAGCGCAAGGGCCTGCGCATCGGCACCCCGGCCGCCGACGGCAAGCCGCGCTACGTCCTGGACATCTCCCCGGTCGACAACACGGTGACAGTCGGCCCGGCCGCCGCCCTGGACGTCAGCGGCCTGACCGCCGTCCGCCCCCGCTGGTGCGGCACGGCCCCCACCGGCCCCGGCACCTACACCGCCCAACTCCGCGCCCACGGCGGCGAGACCGAGGTCACCGCCGAACTCGTCGAGGGCACCCTGGAGGTGTCCTTCACCGAGCCGGTACGGGGCGTGGCCCCCGGCCAGGCGATCGTCCTGTACGACGGCACGCGCGTGGTGGGGTCGGCGACGATCGCGACGACCGCGCGGGTGGCGTCGGCGATGGCGTGACCCCCGGGGTCACCGTGTGAAGAACTCCGTGAGCAGTGGCGCCAGAACGGTCGGGTCCACCATGTGGGGTTCGGGCGACGCGGGCACGGTCATCGTCGTACAGGATCTGCGGCTGCCGCGTGCGCTGGTCGGGCTGCTGGTCGGGATCGCGTTCGGGGTCTCCGGGGCCGTGTTCCAGACGATGACCCG
>NZ_JAWOAI010001065.1:0-1448 GCF_033194735.1 Streptomyces sp. W16 | reverse complement strand
CACGCCGCCGAGCAGGGCCTGCAGCCGGCGGGCACGGCCCGCTTCCGGGGTCACGGCCAGGGCCGCAGCCCCCGCAGCACCACCGGGGACCTGCGGCGCGGCTGGTTCACCATGCTTCCGCCCGGCGAACCGCTCACCGAACGGTTTGCCGAGCGACTGGCGTCGTTGCCGGACCAGGAACGGCCGCGCGCAGACCCCGAGTTCACGATCCTGGCCTTCAGGAAGCCCTCGGCCGGGTGAAGTCCATCGTCCAGTTGGTCACCCAACTCGCCCCGTCGTCCACCGAGAACGCCTGCTCCCAGCGTGCACCGCTCGCGGAGACCCCCGACCACACGAACCGCACCCGCACGTCCTTCCCGTCGTGGGTGTCGTCGCCGTAGAACTCGCCCCGGCCGCCCTCGAACCGACCCGTCACCGGCGGGAACAGCTTCCCGCTGCGGCTCGACGACCAGTTCAGGGACCACTGCGCGGTCTCCCGGTCGAGGAGCCGCAGCGTCAGCCCCTTCGACCCCAGGTACGGCATGTCGATCTCGTCGACGTTCGCCGCGCCGTCGAAGAGCGGCCAACAACGACTGACCCCGGCGAACTCCTCCCAGCCGCTGCCGGGTTGGAGGAAGTCGGTGAGACGACGGTTCACGACCTCCCACTCACCGTGCAGGAAGTCGAAGTCGCGCGGGCTGCTCATGAGCGGTCTCCAGTGGTTCCGGCGGCCAGGGAGTCGGCCAAGTAGGCGTCGAGGTCCGGGACTTCGGGCGCGAGCAGATGCCGTACCCAGGCGTCCCGTTCGTGCAGGATCGGCGGCAGCTCCCAGACACAGCCGATCCACGGCAGGTCGGGTGCGACGAAGTGGGTGGGGTCGAGGTCGGGGCAGCCGAGCACCGGCTGGCCCGCCGACGCGCCCCGGAAGTGCAGGACGTTGTCCCACACCCAGCTGTACGCGTTCAGATAGGCACCGTCGTCACCGCCCCGGTGCAGGACCACGAAGGTGGCCGGGGGAGTGCCGTCCGGTACGGGCAGCAGCTCCGGCAGCATCGCGTACGCCGCCTCCTCCACCTCGGGCGCGATCCCGGCCGGGTCGGCGGTGACGTGGTAGCGCTTGACGCGCCGCCCGGCCACCTCGATCGGCGGTGGCACGGTCAGCAGTTTCTCCGTGAAGGGCATGGCAGGACGCTACGACCACTTCACTGCCACCATGTGTCAGTGAAGTCCAGCAGACTCCTCTCGATCCTGCTCCTGCTCCAGACCCGGGGGAGGATGACCGCCGCCCAGCTCGCCGAAGCCCTGGAGGTCTCGGTCCGCACGGTCTACCGGGACGTCGAGGCACTGAGCACGGCGGGCGTCCCGCTGTACGGCGACGCGGGCCACGCCGGCGGCTACCGCCTGCTCGACGGCTACCGCACCCGCCTGACCGGTCTCACCACGGACGAGGCCGAGGCCCTGTTCCTCGC
>NZ_JAWOAI010001064.1:0-1450 GCF_033194735.1 Streptomyces sp. W16 | reverse complement strand
CACGGGTGAGCCGCCGGCTGCGCACCGAACCGGAGATCGCCGCGGCGCTCGACTCGCCGTTCCTCGGCACCGTCGACGTGCCCGACGAACGGCACGGGCACCACCCCGAAAGCCACGGCGCACGGGCCCGGATCCGCCGGCTTCTCGGCACCGACATCCGATGGGACATACCGACCCCGCAGCGGTCCGGCGACGAGACCGAGAGGCGCATCCGCTACCGGCGGGTGTGCGCCCGCCTCCGGGACCAACTGCCCGCCCCCCGGCGGCTGCTGGTCGTCGTACCGGAAGGCGACGAGGTCGCCCGGCTGGCCGCAGGACAGCTCGTCGCCGAAGCCACCGGTGATCCGCAGCTGCGAGTGGTGGAGGTCTCGGTGGACCGGCCCATCGTGCCGGACCGCGACACCGAGTCCGGCGCCCTGGCCGTCCTCAGCCCGGGGAGCTGGACCGCCGCGGAACTCGCCGGCATTGCCGAGGCGTGCGCGGACGGCGGGCACGACCTCGTCGGCGTCGTCGTCGCCGGCACGGTCCGACCCCGACCGGCGGAAACCGCCGACCGACTTTCCGACGACGCCACTTTGACGTTCGCGGTCCATGGCCACGCGACAGGAGATCCAGCGTGACGACGAGCACGACTTCGGAGTCGTCGGCTGCCACCCCGCTCCTCGACCTCCAGGCGCTGGTGGTCGCGGTGCGCAGACGCCGCCGTCTGTGGGGCGTCATGGCGTTCCTCGGGATGCTGGCCGGCGCGGCCGTGGCGGTCCTGCTGCCGCCCGCACCGGCCGCGGTGACCAAGGTGCTGGTCGCGCACCAGGAGGACCAGCCGAACGACACCGGAACGCTGATCCGCACCGACGCCCAGTTGCTGGCGACCTCGCGGATCGCCGGCCAGGCCCTGAAGATCCTCAAGTCCCCGGAAAAACCGGAGGACTTCATGAAGGACTACCGGGGCACCGGACTGACCAACAACGTCCTTGAGATCGATGTGACGGGCAAGACCGACGCGGAAGCGGTGGCCCGGGCCAAGGCACTGGCCCAAGCGTTCGTCGCGGACCATGCCAAGCGCATCAACGACATCGCCAACGCCAACGCCCAGGGCCTGCTCGACCAGCAGGCCCGGATGCAGGCGGAACTCGCCGACGTCAACAAGACGATCAACGGCCGGACGCCCGACACCGACCCCAAGGACTCGGCGAACCTCGAATCGCTCTTCGCCCGGCGGGCCGAACTCACCTCACAGATCTCCGACTTCGGCCAGCGCGCCGAGGAGGCCCGGGTCGGCGCACCCCAGCTCGTCGCCGGCACCCAGATCGTGGACGCCCCGCGCGCGGTGCGGCACTCCCTGCCCAAGGCCCTCGTCACCGACGGCGTGGTCGGACTCGTCCTGGGGCTGTTCCTCGGGCTCGCGCTGGCCGCGGTCGGCGTGGTGGTCGCGGACCGGCCCGTGCTGCGC
>NZ_JAWOAI010001063.1:0-1453 GCF_033194735.1 Streptomyces sp. W16 | reverse complement strand
GCACCCTGACGGTGCTGCTGAGCGGTCGTGAGGGCCCGCTGCCCGTCGAGGCGGCGGCCTACGCGGAAGGCCGGCTGCTGCGGGCCGTCACCCCCGCCCACTGACCACCGGCGACGAAGCGGACGCTGTGCGTCCACCCTGTCGTCGCGCAAAACGGTCACCCTCCGCAACGCGGTACCCGCGCAGCGAAACCTGAGTAGTCTCGTAGGCATGAGGGACCACCCCCGCGACGAAACCATCCCGCAGACCGAGATCTGGACCGGACGCGCCACCAACCGGTTCCAGTGGCTGCTGGCGCTCGCCGGTGCCGCCTGCATGGCGCTCGGCATCGAGCTGGCCGTGGACTCCGCCTGGACGTCCGGCATCGCCCCGCTCGCCATGTCCGTCGTCGGGTGTATCGCGGCCGGACTGCTGATGCTTTTCGGCACGCTCGCCTTCGTGCACGTCGCCCTGAAGGTCGACACGGAGACCCTCGAAGTGCGCTGCGGTCACATCGGTGTGCCGCGCCGCCGCATCCCCCTCGCGAGCGTCGCGGGCGCCGAGTTCGCCCCGTACGTCACCCCGCGCCAGTGGGGCGGCTGGGGCTACCGCTGGCGGCCCGAGAAGGGCACCGCCGTCGTCGTACGGCGTGGCGAGGGCATCGTGCTGCAGCTGTGGGACGGGCACACGTTCACCATCACCGTGGACAACGCGGAGGCGGCCGTACGGATCATCACGGACCGGCTGGTGCCGCCCACGCCCGGCGCGGTGCACTGACGTCACCCCTGCCCTCAGGGTGCAAAGCGATCGCCACGCGCGCGTGCGTCCGGGACGGTGCGTGAGGCGCCGTCGGTGATCGGGTGGGCCGTGGCCAGCCCGGCGAGGAAACCCGCGCCGGCCGTGACCGTGGTGAAACTGAGCGCGTTGCCGACCGAGGCGATGACCGCGAGCCCTGTCAGCGCGGCCCCCGCGGTGAGCGTGATCGGGATGGAGCGCGGCGTGCGCCACAAAGCGTGGAGCACCCAGCAGAAGGCCGCCGCCAGCAGCAGCACGCCGACGATCCCCTGCTCGGCCGCCATCTGGAACGGCGCCGAGTGCGGCTTCCCGTCCGGCAGCAGGGCCTCGGCCGCCGCGCCGCTCAGCTCCCCGAAGCGCCCGGGCCCCACCCCCAGGGCGGAATCCTGATGCGCCATGTGCAGGGCGTCCTGCCACAACTGAACCCGGTGCGGGCTCAGCTGGCCCTCCAGGGACTCGGTGAGCCCGTCCGGCAGCACGTTTCCGGCGATGGCCCAGGTCGCCCCGGCCACCAGCGCCGCGGCCAGGCCCAGGCCCACGACACCGAGACCGAGGTGTCGCATCCGGCCGGCGGCGAACGAGCACAACAACACCGCCGTACACGTGGCGAACCCCGAGACCGAGCCCAGGACGAGCGCGGTGACCGTGATCCCGGCGGCCAGCAGCCGCAGCGCGAGCC
>NZ_JAWOAI010001062.1:0-1454 GCF_033194735.1 Streptomyces sp. W16 | reverse complement strand
CGCCGACGGGTGGCGGGGCGGGGTGGCCTGCCGGGGGCGCAGGGCGGCGACCGCGAGGGCACGCAGATGCGCCGTACTTCCGAGGTGGGGCATGGACTCTTTTCCTCCGCAGGTGGAGTGGAGCGGCGAAACTCTACAACATGTAGTAGGTAAGGTCGTACAGCATGTAGTAGGTCGCCGGGTAGGCTGGGGCGCCGAACGGTGAAAGGCGGTGGGGTGAGCAGTGCACGACCGGAAGAGCGACGAACCCGGCGCGACGTCCGGCAGGCGGGCGCGCGGTGAACTGGAGAGCGGTGTTCTCGCCGCGCTCTACGGGGCCGCCGAGCCGCTGACCGCACGCCAGGTCAGGGACGGACTGCCGGGCGGCCTGGCCTACACCACCGTGCTGACGATCCTGTCGCGCCTGCACGACAAGGGGATGCTCGTCCGCCACCGCGCGGGACGCGGGTACGCGTACGCACCGGCTCGGGACGAGGCGACGCACACCGCGGACCGGATGCGCTCACTGTTGGAGCACGGCACCGACCGCGAGGCGGTGCTCACCCGCTTCGTCTCCGAACTGTCCGAGGAGGACGAGCAGTTGCTCCAGCGACTGCTCTCCGGCCGCGCCGACGAAGGACCATGAGCCGGTGCTGATCAGTGTGTACGTCCCCCTTCTGATCACCACGGTGATCGCGGTGTTCGCACCCCGCGCCGCCCCTCTGCTGGCCCCGCGCCCGGCCGCCTGGTCGCTCGCCTGCTCAGCACTGGTCGCGTCGCTGGGCTGGCTGGGCTCGCTGGCGCTGCTGGCGTTCGCCGGTCTTGTGCAGATCCCCGAGGTCGCCGAGGAGGGGCAGTGGTCGGTCGCCGCCGTGCGCGCCTCCGACCCCGTCCACCTCACGGTCGCCGGGGCCGCCGCACTCGCCCTCCTCGCGTCCGTCGCGAGCCTCGCCGTCGCCGGCACACGTCAGCTGCGGCACCTGCGCTGGGCCCGCCGCGAGTGCCAACAGCTGCCCGGTGACACGGAGTTGGCCGTCCTGGACATGGCGTCACCGGAGGCCTTCGCGCTGCCGGGGAAGCCGGGGCGGATCGTGGTGTCACGCGGCATGCTGCGCTGCCTGGGCGATCGCGAGCGCGAGGCACTGCTCGCGCACGAGCGGGCCCATCTGCGCGGCCGGCACCATCTCTTCCAGACCCTCTGGCGACTCTCCGCCGCCGTGAATCCGCTGCTACGGCCGCTGTCCGCCGCCGGCGGCTTCGTCCTGGAGCGCTGGGCGGACGAGGAGGCCGCGGTGCGCGTCGGCGATCGTACGGTCGTCGCCCGTGCCGCGGCGGCACCTGGTCGTGCGCGTAGAAGTAGCGCAGGTAGTACGACGGGACGACGCCGAGCCGGTCGACTCAGGAAAACTCGAGCCTGACGAGATCGATTTCCTTGTCGAGCGATCGTTCGAGCACTATTTCGACAATGTTGGCCT
>NZ_JAWOAI010001061.1:0-1457 GCF_033194735.1 Streptomyces sp. W16 | reverse complement strand
GGAGGGTGCGGTAGAGCGGATACGGGTCCCGTACGGCCGTCCGCAGGCTCGGCGGTCGCGGTGGACGGGCCGGGGTGCCCGCGGTCCGGGGGACGGTCACGCCCGTGAGACACAGCACCGCCGTCCGCTCCCGTGGTCGCAGCTGCGCCCCGCGCCGTGGAGGAGACGCGGGGCCTGTCGTCCGCGTCCTGCGCGCACGCGGATGCCCCCAGCCGATCACCGCACCGCGCGGACCGCAGCTCCCGTACGGCCGTTCGAGTGATGGGAGGGATGCCGATACCCGTTGGTGCCACGGCGTACACGGACCCGCCGCACGCCGTGGGACCGTCCCTGCGACCGGCTCGTACCCGCGTACGGACCCGGGGCGCGGGTCGAGCCGCGGGCGTGCGGTGACGTTCCGGGACGGCGGTGTTCTCGGTGCGGGGGCACGCGCGTGTGCACGGTGGGAACGTCAGCTGCAGTGTGCGCGGGCGCCCGCGAAACCCCCTGGAAATCCCCGGCCCCCTGCTGGCACCAACGCGTCTACCGGCTGCCGGTAAATGCCCCTGGGCGCCCCCTGGAGCCTCCCCCACGGTCTTCTTGACAGTTCACAGAGGCCATGAAGTACTGCGTTTGCGAAGCCGGGGCGGAGTAGTCGGGGGTGAGTCTCCTGCCGGAGTTGCGATACCCCAGTGTGGCCGAACTGGTCTCGTCGGCCCGGGCATTGGCCGCTCACCGGCCGGCCCTGTGCGGCCTGCGCCAAGTAGGTGTCTCCCGCGCGGGCAGACCACTTCACCTGCTGTCCGTGGGGCACGCCCGGCGCGCCGTCCTGGTGGTCGCGGGCGCCCACGCCAACGAGCCGACCGGCGGCTCCACACTCCTCGCGCTCGCCGAACGGGTGGTCCGCGACCGGGAGTTGAGGTCGGACACCTCCTGGCACTTTCTGCTCTGCGCGGACCCGGACGGGGCGAGCCTGCATGTCACCCCGGCGCCGCGCAGCCTGTTCGACTACCACCTCGGCTTCTTCCGCCCGGCAGGACCGGAGCAGCCCGAGTGGTCGCCCTCCGTGCTGCCGCCCGATCAACTGCCCCCCGAGACGCGGGCCTTGACCCGGGTGATCGACGAGCTGCGGCCCTACCTCCAGGTGACCCTGCACGGCACCGATCTCGGCGGCAGCTGGGTGCAGTTGACGAAGGACATACCGGGACTCGCCGAACCGTTCGTCAAGTCGGCGGCGGAACTGCGCATCCCGGTGGAGACGGGCGCCTCGGACGCGGCGGGCTGGCCCGCCTCGGGGCCCGGGGTGCATGTGATGCCGGCGCCCGGTTCGGACGCGGCGTACCCGAGCATGCCGGACGACGCCCGGCACAGCACCTGGTACCACGCGCACCGCTACGGCGGTCTGACCGCGGTCGTGGAGGTGCCGATGTGGGCGAGCGACCTGGTGGACGACCCGGCACCGCATCCCGCCCCGGCGG
>NZ_JAWOAI010001060.1:0-1458 GCF_033194735.1 Streptomyces sp. W16 | reverse complement strand
CGTCGACGCGGCCCGGACCCCCGTGCCCAAGCGGCCCGGCTGGACGGTCGACGGGCAGCTGGTCCGCACCGCCGCCGGAGAACTCCTCCCCGGTGCCCTCGCACCGGCCCGACGCGTTGTGGAGACGACTGTGACGACGAACTCCCAGGACGGCGCCCCCGTCGAGGCGAACAAGGACGCGCTCATCTCCGAATTCCTGCGCACCAGCCGGGAGATGGTCGCCGCGCAACGGGACGTGCTGCTGACGTACTTCGGCGCGACGCAGGCGACGGTGCCGCAGGGGACCTGGATTCCCGCACCGGCACCCGCTGTGGTCGAGGCGCTCCCGCAGCTGCCCGCCCTGCCGGCCGCCGTCGAAACCCCAGCCGCCCAACAGCCCGCCGCGCAGCCGGAGTCGGCGCCCGAGGCCGTCACCGAGGACGATGTGCTGCGGGTCGTGCTGGAGATCATCAGCGAACGCACCGGCTATCCCGTCGACATGATCGAGCCCGACCTCGACCTGGAGGCGGACCTCAGCATCGACTCCATCAAGCGGGCCGAGATCGCTGGTGAGTTGGCCCAGCGGCTGGGCATCGGCGGCGGCGCGGACATCGCCTCGCTCGACGACGCCGAGCTGGAGGACCTGGCGAAGGCCCGTACGGCGGCCTCGGTCACGGGCTGGCTGTCGGCACGTCTGACCGAGCCCGCCCCCGTGGCGCAAACACCCCCGAGTGACAACACCCCCCAGGACGAGGTCACCGGCACCGCACCCAAGCGTCTCCAGCTGCGGCCGGTGCTGCTCGCGCACCAGGACGGCGACAGCCCGGCGGACCCGGCGTCCGTGCTGGGCGGGCGGCGGTTCGTCCTGTACGGCGACGGAGAGGGCGCGGAGGCCGTCGTGGCCCGGCTCTCCTCCTACGGTGCCGAGGCACTGATCGTCGGTCCCGAGCACCAACTCACCGAAGCGGACGGCCAGGTGGACGGCGTCCTGTATCTCGCGCCGCTCACCGCGTCGGCGCCGGTGCTGCCCGAGGCGTTCCCCGTGTTCCAGGCCGCGCTCGCCCGGAACCCGCGCCAACTGATCGCCGTACAAGGGGCGGAGAACGGATCGGCGGGCCTGCACGGGCTGTTCCGTACGGTGGCGCGCGAGTACCCGGACACCGTCGCCCGGGTCGTCGAGGTGACGGACACGGCACCGGCCGCCGTCGCCGACGCACTGCTCGCCGAACTGCTGGCGCCCGGCAGCGAGCCGGTCGTGCTGCGAACAGCCGCCGGTCGGCACGGACTTGAGCTGGTCGAGACACCGCTCGGCGCGCTCGCGACCAACGGTGCCGGCCCTGCCGGTGACGGGGTCGCCGAGGCCGCCGCCATCGGTCTTGACCGTGACGCGGTGGTACTGCTGGTGGGCGGCGCGCGGGGCATCACCGCGAAGTTCGCCGTCGCGCTCGCCGCGGCCTCCCGGTGCCGTATCGAACTCCT
>NZ_JAWOAI010001059.1:0-1472 GCF_033194735.1 Streptomyces sp. W16 | reverse complement strand
CACGACGGCCATGAGGGCGGCGCCCGGCGCGAGGGCACGCAGGGTCCGCACATTGGCCCGCAGGGCGCCCAGATCGATCTCGGCGCGGGCGCGCAGGGGCGCGGTCGGCGCAGGTGCTGTCTCGTTCATGACGCCCCCAGTCTCTCAGAGGGGACTGACAAGCCCGCAGGCCCGCCTAGTTCCCGGGCCGGTGACCCCACACGTAGACGCGGTCGCCCTTCTTGAGGACGCTCCACAACTTGCGGGCGTCGGCCAGCCGGAGGTTGACGCAGCCCCAGGAGCCGGTGGTGGTGTAGATGCTGCCGTAGACGGCGTGGAAGGCGATGCCGCCGTCGAAGAACTGGGCATACGGCATGGGGCTGTTGTAGAGCGTCGACCAGTGGTTCTTGTGCTTCCAGTAGATCTTGTGCCAGCCGCCCCGGGTGACGTGTCCGGTGCGCCCGCTGCGCATCGGCACCGGCCCGAAGACGACCTTCTTGCCCTTCTGCACCCAGGTGAGCTGCCGGTCGAGATCGACACAGGCGACGCGGTACGAGCGGACGGGGCACTTCCGGGCCGCGTTCGGGTTCTTCTTCGCGGCGAGGAGTTGCATGCGCGCCCAGGTCACAGGTCCGGCGAAGCCGATCGCGGGCTTGATGCCCTGCTTCTTCTGGAAGGCCTTGATCGCCTTGCAGTCGGCGGCCGACTGCCTGCCGTCCACCTTCAGCCTCAACCACCGCTCCACGCCCCGCTGGTACGGCCCGGTCTGCTTGCTGCAGGACACCTTCGCGACGGCGTCCCCGATCGGCACGTACTCGACGAGCGCGTACGTCCCCGCCGCCGCGTCCCTCGGCTCGACCCTGTCCTCCTCGGCGGTCGGCGTGTACACCTTCGGCACGAGGGCCTGATCGGGCGTGTCGATCTGCCAGGGCTGATACGGCCCCGGGGGCACCCCCGGCACGAGCTCGGTCTCGCCGGGCCCGGCCGCCGCCGGCACCGGGTCGTCGGCCCAGGCGGTCCCGGTCCCAATAGGGAGGGCGATCACCGCGGTGAGCAGCACCGCGATACTTCTGTGCGCGATTCGTGTACTGATCATGCGATCAGAGAAACGCGACGGTACGACAGCGGGCGGGTGCCGCGCGGAGGCATCACCCTTATTGACGAGCGTTCGGTGTACCGGCCCGTCCGGCGTCTTCAGTCACACACGTCCCGCCACGCCGTCCGCACCGCCTCCGCCACGTCGTGCGCCCCCACCGGCGCCCCGTCCGCCGCCAGCCGCCCCGCAAGACCGTGCAGATACGCGCCCACGCTGCCCGCGTCGAACGCCGGCAGCCCCGCCGCCAGCAACGAGCCCGCGAGCCCCGACAGCACGTCCCCGCTGCCCGCCGTGGCCAGCCATCCGGTACCCGTCGGATTGACCCGCACCGCCCCGCCCCCGGAGTCGGCGACCAGCGTCGTCGAGCCCTTCAGGAGCACGGTCGCCCCGTACCGCA
>NZ_JAWOAI010001058.1:0-1472 GCF_033194735.1 Streptomyces sp. W16 | reverse complement strand
CGGACGCCCGGCGCCATGTCCTCCACCCGGCGCTGCTGGACGCCGCCCTGCACCCGGGTCTGCTCGCCGAACCGCCCACCGGACCGGCCCGGCTGCCGTTCGCCTGGCGGGGCCTGACCGTGCACGCCACGGGAGCGACGGCACTGCGCGTCCGTATGACGCGGCCCGACCCGGACACGATCACGCTCGATCTCGCGACCCCCACTGGCGCGCCCGTGGCCCGTCTGGAGTCGATGACCACCCGACCGGCACCGGAGATCGGTCCCGCCCCGGCCACGGAGCTGTACCGGCTGCGGTGGACGAGCGTGCAGACTGCCGGTGAGGTGCCTTCCGTCGCGGTGTCGGAGACGGACGACCTGGGCCTGGCCGCGTTCCTCGCCTCCGCCGACGACGAGGCGACCTGGTCCGAGGAGACACCGGAGACGGTCGTCGCCTCCTTGGCCGCTCCCGGCGGTGAGGATCCGGACCCGGTCGCCGAGGCACACCAACTCACCGTGCGGGCAATGCAGTTGCTGCAAACACACCTCGCCGGTTCCGGACGCCTGGCCGTGATCACGCGCGGCGCCACCGAACAGTCGCCCGACCTGCCGGCCGCCACGGCCTGGGGCCTGCTGCGGACCGCACAGGCCGAGTACCCCGGACGCCTCACCCTCGTAGATGTCGACGGCCACCCCGAGTCCCTACGGCAGCTGCCCGCCGCGCTCGCCACTGGCGAACCCCAACTCGCCGTACGCGAGGGCGTGCTGAGCGTGCCTCGACTGGCGACGGCGCCCCCTTCCGAGGACGCGGACTCTCTCGCCGGGGGCACCGTCCTGATCACCGGCGGCACCGGATCCCTGGGGGCGATGCTGGCCCGGCATCTCGTCGACCGGCACGGGGTACGGCGGCTCGTCCTCCTCAGTCGGCGCGGTGAACAGGCTCCCGGCGCACGGGAGTTGCGTGACGATCTTCAGCAGACGGGCGCACAGGTCGATCTGGTGGCCTGCGACATCACCGAGCGGGACCAACTCGCCGCCGTACTCAAGGCGTTCGGGCCCGACCTGACCGCCGTAGTGCACCTGGCGGGGGTGCTGGACGACGGCGTGCTGGCGTCGATGACACCTGAGCGGCTGGCGGCGGTGCTGCGGCCGAAGGCCGACGCGGCCTGGCAGTTGCACGAGTCGACGAAGGATCTGCCGCTGGCCCGGTTCGTGCTGTTCTCCTCGGCGGCGGGGCTGCTGGGCAACCCGGGGCAGGCCAATTACGCGGCGGCGAACTCCTTCTTGGACGCGCTCGCCCGCCATCGCTCCGAACTGGGCCTGCCCGCCCTGTCGTTGGTCTGGGGCGCGTGGGCGGACGAGGAGGGCATGGCGGCACGCAGCGGCCGGGTGCACGGCGGTTCGGTGCGCGCGGTCTCTCCGGAGCAGGCGTTCGCGCTCTTCGACGCCGCGCTCGGCAGCGCCGAACCGGTTCTCGCGCCACTGCCGTTGGAC
>NZ_JAWOAI010001057.1:0-1478 GCF_033194735.1 Streptomyces sp. W16 | reverse complement strand
GGGCGCAGACGGCGAGGGCGGTGCCGGTCGCGGCGAGCGCGACGGTGGCCGGGAGGCTGCCGGTGTCCGCCAGCATCAGCGGGAGCAGCAGCATGAGGAGCAGCACGGCGGCGCGACCGCGGACCATCGGCTGCTCCCTCCCCTCAACTGCCGTTCTCGTATCGTCCGTTATACCTGACCGGAGTCGATCTACACCTGGTCGGCCTCGATCGGCTGGAGCAGTCGCCGCGGCTTGAGGAGGGCGCGGCTGATCGGGTCCGCCGGGTCCGGGTCGAGTCCGGGGCCCGGGTCCATGAGGACGTCACCGACGGGAACGACGAGTCCGCAGGCGGGGCACTCGCCGTACGGGCCGAGTTCGGTGCCGCAGTCCACGTGCCGGAAGTAGCGCAACTGGGGTTCGTCGAACTGCTCGCGGCCCCACCGGCCGAGCGAGCGCAGCGTCGGCCACAGGGCGATCGCGCGGTCCGTGGGGACGTACTCGTCTCGCGGCGGCGACTCCTGGTAGCGGCGCTTTTCGAGGATGCCCTCGGCGGTGAGTGCCTGGAGGCGGGCGGCGAGGACCGCGCGCGGGATGCCGAGGTGCGCGAGGAAGTCGTTGTAGCGCCGTACGCCGTAGAGGGCGTCGCGGATGACGAGCAGCGTCCAGCGCTCGCCGACCACCTCCAGTGCCCGGGCGATCGAGCACTCCTGCGTCGCGTAGTCCTTGCCCAGTGCCATGCCGTCCACCTTAGCCATTTTCCGACTCAAGGTTCAATGAAAGAACCTACAGTGTTACGGTACTCCGCATGACTAGGTTCAGTGAACGAACCCTTAACGATCGAACCGATCGAACCGATCGAACCCTTGCCGAGGTTCCCGAGAAGCCCGAGGTCACCGAGGTGAGCGCGCCCCGCCCGCGCGCCACCCTCGCCCTGACCAGCGCCGCCACCGCGGTGGCACTGATGACGTACACCGCGCCGATGGTCACGCTCCCCGACATCGCCGCCGCCCTGCACACCCCGCTCTCCGCCCAGGCCTGGCTGCTGAACGGCACCCCGCTGGGCCTCGCCGCGCTGCTCCTGGTCGCCGGCAGCCTCGCCGACGACTACGGCCGCCGCCGGATCTTCCTGGCAGGCACCTTCGCGCTGGGCATCACCACCGCCCTCTCCGCACTCACCTCCTCGACCCTGTTGTTCACCCTGACCCGTATCGCGCAGGGCGCGTCCAGCGCCGCGCTGCTCGCCAGCAGCCTGGGCCTGATCGTGCACGCCTTCCCGACCCCGCGCGGCCGACTGCACGCGACCGGCGTGTGGGGCGCGTTCGTCAGCGGCGGCATAGCGATCGGCCCACTGGTGGCCGGCGCGCTGCCCGACTGGCGGGTGGCCTACGACGTCCTCGGCGACATCAAGGGCGAGACCGTGGCGGAGCGCGACTGGCGGGAGATCGACGTCCTCTACCGTTCGGTCCTGATCCCGCCGAACGCGCAGGCCGGCCTGTTC
>NZ_JAWOAI010001056.1:0-1479 GCF_033194735.1 Streptomyces sp. W16 | reverse complement strand
GCCCGACACGTCCGACCAGCCCGCCCCCCGGTCCGCCTCCCGCGCCGCGCACGGCGATTTCGGCGACCGGCCGCGCGAACCGGTCGCCATCGTCGGCATGGGCCTGCGGCTGCCCGGACAGGTGGACACTCCCGCGGCGTACTGGCGGTTGCTCCGCGACGGCCGGGACGCCGTCACCGACGTCCCCGCAGACCGCTGGCGGCCCGAGGACTTCTGGGACCCCGACGTACAGGTGCCCGGACGCACCGTCAGCCGCTGGGGCGGCTTCCTCAGCGACCCCGAACACTTCGACGCGGCCTTCTTCGGCATCTCGCGCCGAGAGGCACTGCGCATGGACCCCCAGCAACGACTGGTGCTGGAGACCACCCAGTCGGCGCTCGACGACGCCGGGCTCGCCCGCCACCGGCTCGCCGGATCCGACACCGGGGTCTTCGCCGGGATCGGCCACCCCGAGTACGCCTGGATCAACCAGGGGCACCCGCTGCTGGCGGACTCCTTCACCGCGACCGGCAGTTTCCCGGCCGTCGCCGCCAACCGGGTCTCCTACGTCTACGACCTCCGCGGCCCCAGCTACACCGTCGACGCGGTCTGTTCCTCGGCGCTCCTCGCCCTCCACCTGGCCTCCCGGAGCATCGAACGCGGTGACTGCGCCCAGGCCATCGTCACCGGCGCCAACCTGACCCTCACACCCAGCATGTTCATCTGGTTCTCGAAGCTCGGCGTCATGTCACCCGACGGCCGCTGCCGCTCCTTCGACGCGGACGCCTCCGGCATCGTCTTCGGTGAGGGAGTCGTCTCGCTCGTCCTCAAACCGCTCTCCGCCGCCCGCGCCGACGGCGACCGCGTCTACGCCCTGCTGCGCGGCAGCAGCGCGTCCCAGGAGGGCCGCACCAACGGCCTCACCGCCCCCAGCCGCGAAGGCCAGGAGGAGATGCTGCGCCGGGCCTACCGCGACGCCGGCATCGCCCCGCACGAGGTGCGGTACGTGGAGGCGCACGGCACCGGCACCCTGGTCGGCGACCCCATCGAGACCCATGCGCTCGGCGCCGTACTCGGCGCCGGCCGCGCCCCTGAGGACCCCTGCTGGATCGGCTCGGTCAAGTCCAACCTGGGCCACCTCGGCATGGTCGCGGGGCTCGCCGGACTCGCCAAGACCGCACTCGCCCTGCACCACCGTGAACTCCCGCCGAGCCTGCACTACGAGCGGGAGAACCCCCGCCTCGATCTGCCCGGACAGGGACTCAGGGTCGTCGACCGGCTCACCCCCTGGCCCGGTGCCGGACCCGCCAGGGCCGGTGTCACCTCCCTCAGCTTCGGCGGCACGAACGTGCACGTCGTCCTGGAGGAGGCCGAGTCGGTCCCGCGACGTCCCGACCCGCTGCCGGCGGGGGAGCCGTACCTGCTGCCGCTGTCCGCCCACACCGGTGCGGCGCTGCGGGAGGCAGCCGCAGGCCTCGCCGACCTGGCTCGCGGCGCGCA
>NZ_JAWOAI010001055.1:0-1483 GCF_033194735.1 Streptomyces sp. W16 | reverse complement strand
GCGGATCGGTGCTCACGGCGCGCTGCGGCTGCGCGACCGGGCCGGGCGGCTGCTCAACGACCACCTGGACCGGGTCGTGCACACCGAGCGCGAACGCAGGCTCGCCCCGCTCGACGCCCTCGACGTGCGCCCCGAACCCCAGGCCGAACTCATCGCCGCGCTGTCCGTACTGCAGAAGGAGAGGTGACCGGTGACTGCCGTCACTGACCAGGACCACACGGACGAGATGGACCACGCCGATCACGCCGCTCACGCCGATCACGGGGACAACGGCCGGGATGCCGACGCCCAGGACGAGCGCCCCGAAAACCCTCCTCCCGTAGAGGACGCGGAGGAAACGGGTGACCTGGAGGACGCCGACGACCACGCGCGCGTGCCGGCCGACGTCGACACCACAGGTCGTACGGAATCCAAGGCGTCCGCGGACTCGGCGGACCCCGAGGAATCGACCGGCTCCTGGGACGACGGACTCATCGCCCGGCGGGTCAACGAGACCACCGCCGCGCAGCAGGCCGCCGCCGTGGAGATCAGGGCCTCCCGGACGCAGGCGGCGCACAACGCGCACCACGCCGCCCCCGTCCCGGCCCCGTTGGCGTACGACGGGCCGCTACGGTCCCGTCTCGACGCGCTGCGGGAGCTGGTTGGACTCTCCCGGACGCGGCTCGACAGCGGGACCCTGGCGGAGGCCGGGCGGGTGCTCGACGAGGCCGCCGCGCGGCGCAGGCTCTCCGGGCAGCACACCGTGGTCGCCATCGCGGGCGCCACCGGCAGCGGCAAGTCGCAGCTCTTCAACGCGCTCGCCGGAGTGGCCATTTCGGAGACCGGCGTACGACGGCCCACCACCGCCGCGCCCATCGCGTGCAGCTGGAGCGACGGCGCGGCCACCCTCATCGACCGGCTCGGCATCCCGGGACGGCTGCGCAGGCGCCCCCTGCAGAGTGCCGAGATGGAGGCCCAGTTGCGCGGGCTCGTCCTGGTGGACCTGCCCGACCACGACTCGGCGGCCGTCGCGCACCGTGAGCAGGTGGACCGGGTGTTGGCGCTCGTCGACGCGGTCATCTGGGTCGTCGACCCGGAGAAGTACGCCGACGCGATCCTCCATGAGCGCTATCTGCGGCCGATGGCGGGCCACGCGGAGGTCATGTTCGTCGTCCTCAACCAGATCGACCGGCTTCCCGGGGAAGCCGCGGATCAGGTTCTCGACGATCTGCGGCGGCTGCTCGACGAGGACGGGATCGCCCTGGGGGAGTACGGCGAACCGGGAGCCACCGTGCTCTCCCTGTCCGCGCTCACCGGTGACGGCATCCCCGAACTGCGCGAAGTTCTGGGCCAGTTCGTGGGGGATCGTGGAGCAGCGGCACGGCGAATTTCGGCCGATGTCGACGCGGCGGCGTGGCGGCTGCGGCCCGTCTACGCCACGGGGCGGCGCACCGGGCTCAGCGAGGAGGCGCGGGACGAGTTCGCCGCGCGGCTCGCGGACTCG
>NZ_JAWOAI010001054.1:0-1488 GCF_033194735.1 Streptomyces sp. W16 | reverse complement strand
GACAGCAGCGCCCGCGCATAGGGATGGCGGGGCCCGGCGAACACCTCGGCGACGGGCCCCGTCTCCACGGCCCGTCCGGCATACATCACGGACACCCGGTCGGCGATCTGCCGGACCACCGCCAGATCGTGCGACACCAGCAGATACGCCGGCCCCAACTCCCGCTTCAGCCGCAGCAACAGATCCAGGATCTGGGCCTGTACGGACACGTCCAGCGCGGACACCGGCTCGTCGAGCAGCAGCAGCGCGGGCTCGACGGCCAGGGCGCGCGCGATGGCGACCCGCTGCCGCTGCCCCCCGGAGAACTGATGCGGATAACGTTCCGCGTCCGCCGGATCCAGACCCACCTGAGCGAGCAACCGCGGAATCCGCGACTCTACGACGCCCCGTGGCACGCGCCGGGCGTGCAGCGGCTCCGCGACGATGTCGCCCACCGACATCCGCGGATCGAGACTCGACATCGGGTCCTGCGGCACGATCTGCACGGCACCGCGCAGGAGTCGCGCGGTGCGCCGCGACAGCCGCGAGACGTCCTGCCCGAGGATCTCCACGGTGCCCCCCTCCGGGGCGGTGAGCGACACGATCTCCATCAGCGTCGTCGACTTCCCGGCCCCGGACTCGCCGACCAGCGCGAGCGTCTCTCCGCGGCACACCTCCAGATCAACCTCCTCGACCGCCCGAACCGCCCGCTCACGCCGCCGCCGACCACTGACAGGCACATACGTCTTGGCAAGCCCGGAAACCCGCAACACGACCTCGGACACGACCGGCCCCGGCCTGGACAGCGGAAACGCCGCCGACTGGGCGGCACTTGGGAGAGCGCCGGGGGCGGGGCGCGGACCGACGCGTCCTTCGCCCGGGAGGGTGTGTCCTGCGCTGGGCAGGGCGTGTCTTCCGGTCGGCGGGGTGTGTCTTCCGGTTGGTGTGGTGCGGCCTTGGTCTGGGGCGGTCGGTCCTTTGTCTGGTGTCGTGGGGTGCTCGCTCGGGGCGGTCGGTCCTCCGTCCGGTGCCGTGGGTCGCTCGTCTGGGATGGCCGACCCGGCACCCGGTGCGGCGGGTTGGTCGTCTGGTCTGGCCGGTCCTCCACTTGGTGCGGCGGGTTGTTCGCCTGGGTGGGCGTGTCTTCCGCCTGGTGTGGTGCGGCCCTGGCCTGGTGCGGCTGGCCTTTTGTCCGGTGTCGTGGGGTGTTCGCCGGGGGCGGTCGGTCCTCCGTCCGGTGCGGCGGGTTGCTCGTCTGGGATGGCTGGTCCTGCACCTGGTGCGGCGGGTTGTTCGCCTGGGTGGGCGTGTCTTCCGCCTGGTGTGGTGCGGCCCTGGCCTGGTGCGGCTGGCCTTTTGTCCGGTGTCGTGGGGTGTTCGCCCGGGGCGGTTGGCCCGCCACCCGGTACCGCGGGTCGCCCGCCTGGTACGGCGGGTTGCTCACCCGGGGCGGTCGGCCCTCCGCCCGGTGCCGCGAGCCCCTCGCCCGAAACCGTGGCCCCCGCGCCG
>NZ_JAWOAI010001053.1:0-1489 GCF_033194735.1 Streptomyces sp. W16 | reverse complement strand
CAGCGCGGCCACGGCGACCGCCGTCACCATCACGTCGTAGCGCGCGTACACGGTCGGGCCGAGCAGCGGTACGCCCGCCACCCACACCCAGGCACCGCGCAGCGTCCGGCCGGGGCGCAGGCCCGTGTAGACCAGCAGCGCCAGGACGGCCAGGTCGGCGAGGCAGGCGAGGACGAAGAACGCCGACGCGTAGTCGAGGAAGCCCAGCAGGGCGGGGGAGAGGATCGGGAGGGCGGCGGCGGGCGGGTACTGCCAGGTGACGTCGTCCAGCGGGAAGCTGCCGTGCCGCAGGGTCTCGTACCAGCCCTGGTAGATCACCGACACATCGCTGGTGACGTCCGGGCCGGGGAACACGAACACCTTGAAGACGAACAGCAGCACAACGACTCTGGTCAGACCCCAGGTCCCCAGCAGCACTGCCAGCCGCCGTCTCGCGCCCGCGATCTCCACCTGAGCCCCTGTTCCGTGCCGTGCCTGCCGGGTGTGGGCCACATGTTCTCCCGATCCGCTGTGCGATGGCCATGAAGCGCGGCCGTGCCGAGCTGTGAGTCCTCCCCGGGTAGGGTCTGCCGCGTGCGCAAGACCCTGATCGTGACCAATGACTTTCCGCCCCGGCCCGGGGGCATCCAGGCCTTCCTGCACAACATGGCGCTACGGCTGGAGCCCGAGCGGCTCGTCGTCCACGCCTCGACCTGGAAGCGCGGCCGGGAGGGCGCCGAGGCGACCGCCGCCTTCGACGCCGAGCAGCCCTTCAAGGTCGTACGGGACTCCACGACGATGCTGCTGCCGACGCCCGCGGCGACCCGCAGGGCCGTCGGGCTGCTGCGTGAACACGGGTGTACGGCGGTGTGGTTCGGGGCGGCGGCGCCGCTCGGGCTGATGGCGCCGGCGCTGCGGAAGGCGGGCGCCGAGCGGTTGGTGGCGACGACCCATGGGCACGAGGCCGGGTGGGCGCAGCTGCCCGCCGCGCGTCAACTCCTGCACCGCATCGGGGAGTCGACGGACACCATCACCTATCTCGGCGAGTACACGCGGTCCAGGATCGCCGGTGCGCTGAGCCCGGAGGCGGCCGGGCGGATGGTTCAACTGCCGCCCGGCGTCGACGAGAAGGTCTTCCACCCCGGATCGGGCGGTGCCGAGGTCCGGGCGCGGCTCGGGCTGACCGACCGGCCCGTCGTCGTGTGCGTCTCGCGGCTCGTGCCGCGCAAGGGGCAGGACACGCTGATCCTCGCCATGCCGCGCATCCTGGCCCGGGAGCCCGACGCCGTGCTGCTGATCGTGGGCGGCGGACCGTACGAGAAGGATCTGCGCCGACTGGTGCGGGAGACGGGCGTGAGCGACTCCGTGCGTTTCACGGGGGCCGTGCCCTGGGCCGAACTGCCCGCGCACTACGGCGCCGGTGACGTCTTCGCGATGCCGTGCCGGACCCGGCGCGGCGGGCTCGACGTCGAGGGGCTCGGGATCGTCTACCTGGAGGCGTCGGCCACCG
>NZ_JAWOAI010001052.1:0-1493 GCF_033194735.1 Streptomyces sp. W16 | reverse complement strand
CGGCGCATACGGTCCGTCCACGCCGCCGCCGACCGCACCCTCGCGCCCTCCAGCGCGGCCCTGGGCGACCTGGAGGCACACGGCGTGCCCCGGGTCAGGCTCTGGCCGCGCGGGGTGGACACAGAGCGTTTTCGCCCCGAGTACCGGGACGACGCGCTGCGCCGCGAACTCGCCCCGAACGGCGAACTGATCGTCGGCTACGTCGGTCGGCTCGCCCCCGAGAAGCAAATCGAACTCCTCGCCGGAGTCTGCGGTCTCCAGGGCGTCCGTGTCGTGGTCGTCGGCGACGGGCCCAGCCAGCCGCACCTCACCGAGGCGCTGCCGGGCGCGGTCTTCCTCGGCCGGCGTACCGGCGACGAGCTCGCCCGTATCTTCGCCTCGTTGGACATATTCGTGCACACCGGACCTTTTGAGACCTTCTGTCAGACCGTCCAGGAAGCCATGGCCAGCGGCGTCCCCGTCGTCGCGCCCGCCGCCGGCGGACCGCTCGACCTGGTCGCCCACGGGCGCACCGGGTTCCTCGTCCCACCGCGCGACGAGAGTGCCGTGACGGACGCCGTGCGGACCCTGGCCGCCGATCCCGCGCTGCGGGCCGAGTACGGCACCGCCGCGCGGGCCATGGTCGAGGGCCGCACCTGGGCGGCCGTCGGCGACCAACTGATCGCCCACTACGGCGACGTCCTCGCCGCGCGCAAGGTGGTGGTGGCGGCGTGAACACCGCTGCGCTGCGGATCGTGCGGCTCGCCAACTTCGTGGCCCCCGCCTCCGGGGGGCTGCGCACCGCCCTGCGCGAGCTGGGCAAGGGCTTCAAGGAGGCCGGCCACGACCCGGTCCTCATCGTGCCCGGTGAGCGCCACACCGACCGGGAGACAGAGCAGGGCCGGGTCATCACCCTGCCCGGGCCGCTGCTGCCCGGCACCGGCGGCTACCGCGTCCTCGCCGACAAGCGGCGTGTGGCCAACCTCCTGGAACAACTCGCCCCGGACCGCCTGGAGGTCTCCGACCGTACGACCCTGCGCTGGACCGGCAAATGGGCCAGGCGGGCCCGCATTCCCGCCGTGATGGTCTCCCACGAGACCGCCGACGGCGTCCTGCGCACCTGGGGCCTGTCGGAGAACCTGTCCCGGCGCACCGCCGACGCCCTCAACGTCCGTACGGCACACACCTACGCGCGCGTGGTGTGCACCACGGAGTTCGCCGAGCGGGAGTTCGTCCGCATCGGCGCCCGCAATGTCGTACGGGCTCCGCTGGGCGTCGACCTGGTGGGCCGTAGTCCGGCGCTGCGGGACCCGGTGGTGCGCGCGGAGTACGCGCGCGTGGACCAGGTTCTGCTGGTGACCTGCACCAGGCTCTCCGTGGAGAAGAGGCCCGGCACGGCGCTCGATGCCCTGGAGGCGCTGGTACGGCGCGGGCGGCGGGCGGTCCTCGTGGTCGCCGGGGACGGGCCGCTGCGGGCCCGGCTCGAACAGCGGGCGCGGGAGCGCGGGTTGCCG
>NZ_JAWOAI010001051.1:0-1493 GCF_033194735.1 Streptomyces sp. W16 | reverse complement strand
CGCCGGTGAGCGGGGTCTGGTGCGTCCAACTGCAAGGCGGAGGAGGGAGGCGACGCGGAGCCGTCGGCGACCGACGACAACGCCGCTGGGGGTCCCCCCACGCCTTTAGGGCAGTGGGGGAGGGCGTACCAGACCCCCCGTCTGCGACAGGATCCGCCGGACAGGTCCTAGCCGCCAGCCGCTCCAGCAGCACCCTGTGACAACACCGGTCAGCCCTTCGGCCCGGCCCTCGACGGCCGGGCCGAGGGGCTCGGTCGTCCCCTCGCACTGCGGCCTCGCCGGGCGAAGCGGCGGCAACCGATCTTCCGCCTGGCAGACTGGAGTCCGTGAGCACCGACGAGCCCACCGCCCCACCCGCGGGGCGCTGGTTCCGTGCGGCTCGCGCACAGCTCTTCCACCGTGGTCGCCGACCACTCGTCCCTGCACCAGGAGGACGTCCGCCATGTCTCGGACCGACGGCAGAATCGAACGGGGCAACAGGACCCGGCAGTTGGTGCTGCGCCGCACCGTGGACATCGCCTCCGTCGAGGGCCTGGAGGCGCTGTCCGTAGGGCGGTTGGCCCTCGAACTCGATCTGAGCAAGAGCGGTGTCTTCGCCCTGTTCGGCTCCAAGCAGGAGCTGCAACTCGCCACCGTGCGCGAGGCGGGCCGCATCTTCACCGAACGGGTCGTGCTGCCCGCCCTCGCCACCCTGCCCGGTGTCGGCCGGCTGTGGCAGTTGTGCGATCTCTGGCTGGAGTACTCCCGCGGCCGGGTCTTCCCGGGCGGCTGCTTCTTCTACGAGGTCATCGCCGAGTTCGACGCCCGCTCCGGTGCCGTGCACGACGCGGTCCTGCAGTCGCAGCGCGACTGGACGGCCCACGTGGAGGGCACCATCGAGGAGGCCCGGGCCGCCGGCGAGCTGCTCCCGGACACCGATGCCGGTCAACTCGCCTTCGAACTGGTCGCGTTGATGGAGACGGCCAACATGATCTCGGTGCTGCACAACGAGGAGGAGATCTCCTACGGCCGGGCCCGCGCCGGCATCCGGGCGCGGTTGCGCGCGGCGGCGGTGGATCCGGCGCTCGTTCCCGGGAGTTGACCGGCGCCCGCAGCCGAGGGGCGAGGTGACGGTGCAAGGAAAACGCCGAAACATTCGTGCACGATCGTTCGGATAGTTTTATGCTCGACCCATGACAGCCACCGGAACGGACATCGTCGGGCTCGACCGGATCGCAGTGAACGAAGCCGTGCGCGTCGTGGATCTGGCGAAGGACAGCGACTGGCAGCGGGACACCCCCTGCGCGGGGTGGGACCTGCGGCGGCTCGTGGCCCATATGGCCGCGCAGCACCGCGGGTTCACGGCCGCCGCGCGCGGCGCGGGACAGGACGCGGCGCACTGGAGTGAGCCGCAGGACATGAGCGAACCGGCCCGGGTGCACCGGGAGGCCGCGGCCGAGGCACTGGCCGCGTTCGCCGAACCGGGCACCCTGGAGCGGGAGTTCACCCTCCCC
>NZ_JAWOAI010001050.1:0-1493 GCF_033194735.1 Streptomyces sp. W16 | reverse complement strand
GCGTCGGCGGTCGTCGACCCCCTGCACACCGACGCGGCCCTGCTGCCCGGCACCGCGACGGACCGCATCGACCCGCGTGCGGTCGGCCCCTACCGGCTGACCGCGGCCGAGCGGAAGTCGATGCGCGGCACGGCGGAGAAGATCCTCTACTGCGTGGGGGGCGCCACCGGCGTCGGCACCCTCGTCGAGGCGCCGAGCGGCCGGACCTCCATCAGGTTCCCCGACTCCGTCCTGGGCAGGGCCGCCACGGACTACGGATGCGGCGTCGACCGACTCGCCGATCCCGTCCCGACCGAGATCCGACCGCTCCAGCGGCTCAACACCCTGGTCAACGACTGCCTGGCCCACCAGAAGCAGGAACCCGTGAAGTTCGGCATGGACTTCGTCATCCGGACGAAGGACGACGCCCAGGCCGCCCAGACCTGTCTGGACACCGCCCGCCGCGACCAGCTCACCCCCTACGTCGCACCGGCCGCGCTGCTGTACGTCACCACCCCGGCCGGCTCGACGGCCACCCCCGGCTTCCACTTCACCTCCGCCAACACCGCGCGCATCGCCGGGGTCGCCGGTCTGGTGCTGCTGGTCACCGTGGCCGTCACCGTCGTCGTCGGCACCCGGCTGGTGCGGCCCCTGCGCGCGCTGGCCGAGGCGGCCCGCCGTCCGGTGGCGGAACACCAGCGGGTGCCGGTGACGACCAACGACGAGATCGGCTATCTCGCCGCCGCCTTCAACGACCTCTCCCAGCGCCGCGAACGCGTGGAGGGCCAGCGCAAGGCGATGGTCAGCGATGTCGCCCATGAACTGCGCACCCCGCTGAGCACCATCCGCGGCTGGCTGGAGGCCGTCCAGGACGGCATCGCCACCTCCGACCAGGCCCTCGTCGACTCCCTGCTCGAAGAGGCGCTGCTGCTCCAGCACATCGTCGACGATCTGCAGGACCTCGCGGAGGCCGACGCGGGCCAGCTGCGCATCCACCCCGAACCCCTGCGCGTACGCGACCTGCTCGACCATGTCGCCACCGCCCACCAGGCCCGCGCCGACACCGCAGGCGTCTACCTCACCACCCGCGTCGACGGCGATCCCGAGCTGTCGGGCGATCCCGTACGGCTGCGGCAGGTGGTCGGCAACCTGGTGTCCAACGCGCTACGGCACACCCCTGCGGGCGGGAGTGTCACCCTGCGGGCCCGCAGGGTCGGGGACCAGATGACGATCGAGGTCGCCGACACCGGTACCGGTATCCCGGCCGAGGACCTGCCGCGGGTCTTCGACCGGTTCTGGCGGGCCGAGAAGTCCCGCAGCCGGCGCACCGGCGGCAGCGGTCTGGGCCTGGCCATCGTCCGCCGGCTCGCGGAGGCGCACGGCGGGACGGTGACGGTGGCGAGCACGGTCGGCGCCGGCACGGTCTTCACCGTCCGCCTGCCCGTGTGAACGCTCAGCGCCCGGCGGTGGGCGGCGGCAGGCGCAGTCCGGCGAGGTCCGACGGGACCGGGGTG
>NZ_JAWOAI010001049.1:0-1494 GCF_033194735.1 Streptomyces sp. W16 | reverse complement strand
CGCTGCTGCGCGGCACGTGCACGTGTTCGGCGCCGGCGCCCGTGAAGTCGTAGGTGTGATCGGCCTCGACGGGGGCGCACACCGTGACCCGCACGCCCCGCGCGACGAGCCCGGAGGCCAGGGAGCGCACATGCGCGCTGCTGGCGGCGTTGCCTCCGCCGAGCACCTGCACGGTGCGCAGCGGCGACTGGCCGTGCGGTGAGTGGCTGCTCACGGGGGTCACGTGGCCGGGGCTCCTGGTTCGGCGACGGGCGGTCACGAAGAACGTACAGAAGGATCGAGCGGTGGGGGTGTACCGCACGCTTCCTACGCGTTCCAACTCAAGGATGCCAGTACGTACGGGTGTTCCGACAACGCCGAAAGGCCCGGAGGCCGTGCGGGAGGGCAACACCGGCGGGGCATATCACCCGTACGAGTGAGGCGCGCACGCCTCCTGAACGACGAGCGCGCGCTACCCGTCCGCCCGCGCCGTCGCCAACAGTTCCTCGGCATGTGCCCGGGCCGTCTCCGAGTCCTCCTGGCCGGCCAGCATCCGGGACAACTCCCGTACCCGGTCCTCGCCTTCGAGGACCTTCACGCCGGAGCGGGTCACGGATCCATCGTTGGTCTTCTCCACCAGCAGCTGACGGTCGGCGAAGGCAGCCACCTGGGGCAGGTGCGTGACGACCACGACCTGCGCGGTCTTCGCGAGCTTCGCGAGCCGCCGCCCGATCTCGACCGCCGCCTTGCCGCCGACACCGGCGTCGACCTCGTCGAAGAGATACGTCGGCACGGGATCGGTCCCCGCGAACACGACCTCGACAGCCAGCATCACGCGCGACAGCTCACCGCCGGACGCGCCCTTGGCGATGGGCCGCGGCGGGGCACCGGGATGCGGGGCGAGCAGCAACTCGACCTCGTCGACGCCCGACGGGCCGTAGGCGACCGCACGCCCGCCGACCTCGACGCCCTCCGGGTCCTCGGCCTGCCGGATCTCGAACGACACGCGCGCGTGCGGCATCGCGAGGGAGGCCAGCTCGGCGGTCACCGCGGCGGCGAACCGCGCGGCGGCCTCCGTCCGGGCGTCGGTCAACGCCTGCGCAAGGCCGCCCAGTTCACCCCGCAGCGCGTCCCGCTCGGCGGTGAGCTCGTCGATCCGCTCGTCGTCGCCGTCGAGTTCGGTCAGCCGGGCGGCCCCCTGCTCGGCGTACGCGAGCACGGCCGCGATGTCCTGGCCGTACTTCCGCGTGAGCGAGTTGAGGGCGGCCCGCCGCTCCTCCACGGCGGCCAGCCGCAGCGGATCGGCGTCGAGGTCGTCGGCGTAGCCCGCCAGCTCCCCCGCCACATCGCCGAGCAGAATGCCGATCTCACCGATCCGGTCGGTGAGCGAGGCCAGCGCCGAGTCGTGCGACCGTACGGCCTCCAGGGCCCGCTGCGCACCCGCGACAAGGGTCGCCGCGTCGATGCCCTCGGGGTCCTCGGGGTTGCCGGCGAGCGCGGCATGGGCGACCGTCG
>NZ_JAWOAI010001048.1:0-1504 GCF_033194735.1 Streptomyces sp. W16 | reverse complement strand
CGAGCGGCGGCGACTCCACCCGCCGCCGCACCCGTGCCCCCGGTGGCGGTCGCGGCGATGGCGGTGCCTCGGCTGAGTCTGCGGGGGCGCGGGGCGCGGCCCAGCACGACCTGGTAGTAAATGTTGCCGTTCTGGACGGCGTTGACTGTGCCGTGGCCGGTTGCCACGGCAACTTGCGTGGCGGTGTCGTCCGGCCGGGGCAGCAGAGACCGTACCGTCTCGGTAAACCGGCGCGCCTCTTCCGCCCGTTCGGGGTCATCCGCGAGCGCCGCCGCGATCTCCCGCTGCCGCTGCGGCAGCGAGTCGATCAGATAGGCATTCGGGTCCTCGTCCTCTCGCTCGCGACGCAGCGCCTCGGCCGCCCAGGCCTCGACGCGCTCACCGGTCGGACCTTCCTCGTCGGATAGCAGACCGACGACTTGGTCCCGTGCCTGCGACCACGCCTCCGTGCCGATTGCTGCGGCGAGATGCTCGGCCGCGTCCACGGCCGGATCCGTAGCCCGCCCGTACGTGTCGTCGTCACCCTGCGTGCCCCCAGCCATGACCGCCGCTTCCCCCGATGCGTTACGCCCCGCCTCGCTGTCGCGAAGCTAGCAGCTGCAACATGGTCAAGAACGGATTCGTACGACGGTGGAGCAGCCGATCGGGGCAGGGGCGCGTGTACGGCATGTGAAGCCCCCAGGAAACGGATTCGGCCTCGCCAGGTTCACCCGTCCGCACTGCTCCGGGCGGCAGCATCAGTCGCGTGAACGGAGCAACGAGTAACCATCCGTTATGGCCTCGATGAGGATCACCGCGCGCACGAGTCCGGCGAGCAGGGTGGCGCTGGCCCGGAGGGTGGCGCCGCTGGTCTCGGTGCCGGGCTTGAAGAGGCTGACGACCGCTCCGCCGCACGCGGGGATGGAGCTCAGCAACTGGGCGTGGTTGTGCGGGTGGGCGCGGTCCAGGCCGCGCGGGAGGACGGCGAGTGTTGCCTGTCCGGCCTGGGCGGCTGCCCGGTGGGCGGTGGAGTCGACGCCGTAGGCGAGTGTGGCGGTGACCGTGTGCCCGGCCTCGGCGACGGCGGTGGCGAAGTCGTGCGCCCGGGTGAGGGCCTGCGCGGTGGCGGCCCGGTTGCCGGTCATGGCCACGGCCTGGGCGGTCAGCGTGTCCAGCTGCTCGTGTCCGCGCACCCACAGTCCGAGCGGGCAGCCGGTCCCCAGGTCGGACAGGGAGGCGGGCCACGCGTCGTCGGACGGGATGACGAACCGGCACGTCGGCTGGGCGTTGGCGAGTTCCTCGCGCGGCCGGTACGGGGCGAGGCGGCCGCTGGCGTCGTGGTCGGGGGTGAAGTGGGCGGCGAGCGCGGCGCGGGCGGCGCGTTCGGACATGCCGGTGCTGGGCACGGCGAACCTCCGTGGAAGGGGGCGGCGGCCGGCGGGCATGCCGGTGCCGTGATGGACGGTGCGGGATCGGCGGTCAGCGTCCGGTGCGGCCGGGGGCGGTGACCGTGTCCCAGGAGCTG
>NZ_JAWOAI010001047.1:0-1514 GCF_033194735.1 Streptomyces sp. W16 | reverse complement strand
TGCGCCGCTCCGAGCGGGGCACGGCCCGGCTGCTGGACGAGGAGGAGTCCCCGCCCCGCGGCCACCGTCACCGGGCGGCGGCGGGGGCGCATCGGGGCGGTCGGCATGCCGGAGGAAGTACACCGGTCGACTGACCGGTTTCCGCGCACGCGCCCGATGCTTTTCAGCCAACTTCCGGCCACCGCGCATCTGTTGTCCGAACCACCCCCCAACCCCCGTTCCACCTGCACCGAAAGGGTCTGGGAGGGCCTGCGCACCCTACGGGGATTGGCCACTAAGGGGAGGCGTACTTCCCTGCACGGCCCACGAGTGCAACGCTTCGTGATCGAATGCTTCACGCCAAGTTGCCATGTCGACAATGTGCCGGTTGCCGAACTGGTCACCCCGGCACCACTGGACACAGTAGATTCGATCTTGACGTCTTACGGCGGGGGACTCGTGCAGGACCGAGGGGAAACGTGCAGGAGCGACACAACCGAGGAGCCGCGACCACCGAGGGGGGCTTAGCAGTATGAGCCACGACTCCACTGCCGCGCCGGAAGCCGCGGCCCGGAAGCTTTCCGGGCGACGCCGCAAGGAGATCGTCGCGGTGCTGCTGTTCAGCGGCGGCCCCATCTTCGAGAGTTCCATACCGCTGTCGGTGTTCGGAATCGACCGGCAGGACGCCGGAGTTCCGCGCTACCGCCTTCTTGTGTGCGGTGGCGAAGAAGGACCGCTGCGTACGACCGGCGGGCTGGAACTCACCACACCGCACGGCCTGGAGGCGATCTCACGGGCGGGCACCGTCGTCGTGCCTGCCTGGCGGTCGATCACCTCGCCGCCACCGGAGGAGGCACTCGACGCCATCCGCCGGGCGCACGAAGAAGGGGCCCGCATAGTCGGCCTGTGCACCGGCGCCTTCGTGCTGGCTGCGGCGGGCCTGCTGGACGGCCGTCCCGCGACCACCCACTGGATGTACGCGCCGACGCTGGCCAAGCGCTATCCGTCGGTGCACGTCGATCCGAGGGAACTCTTCGTCGACGACGGAGACGTACTGACGTCCGCCGGTACGGCGGCCGGAATCGATCTCTGTCTCCACATCGTGCGGACGGACCACGGCAACGAGGCGGCCGGCGCGCTCGCCCGACGGCTGGTGGTCCCCCCGCGCCGAAGCGGCGGTCAGGAGCGCTACCTCGATCGATCTTTACCAGAGGAGATCGGCGCCGACCCGCTCGCGGAGGTCGTCGCCTGGGCGCTGGAGCACCTCCACGAACAGTTCGACGTGGAGACGCTGGCGGCACGCGCGTACATGAGCAGGCGTACGTTCGACCGCCGCTTCCGCTCGCTCACCGGGAGCGCTCCCCTGCAGTGGCTGATCACGCAGCGGGTGCTCCAGGCGCAGCGCCTGCTGGAGACGTCGGACTACTCGGTGGACGAGGTCGCGGGCCGCTGCGGCTTCCGCTCGCCGGTGGCCCTGCGCGGCCACTTCCGCCGCCAGCTGGGCTCGTCGCCTGCCGCCTACCGGGCCGCGTACC
>NZ_JAWOAI010001046.1:0-1517 GCF_033194735.1 Streptomyces sp. W16 | reverse complement strand
TGGCGGTCCGGCGCCGCTCCCGGTGCGCGCCGACGCCACGACGCTGCGCGAGGCACGGCTGAGCGTGGGCGGCACCACCACTCTGGACATGGGCGAGGGCCGGGTCACCGCCCGGATCGTGGGCCGAGTCGACTCACTGCCCGGACTGGGCCGCGGTCAGGGTCATCTGATCGCCGACCAGCGGCAGCTCGCCACCGCGATGACGATGGCCGGTGTCGACCAGGAGGATCCCGCGTTCTGGTGGCTCGGCAGCACCGACAGCGCCCGTACGGCCGCCGCTGTGGAGGCGCAGCCCGCGCTGGGCCGGGTCACCACCACGGCGCGTACCGCCGCGTCCCTCCAGGCCGACCCGTTCCGCGAGGGGCTGCGCCGGACCCTGGAACTGGTCCGCCATCTGGCCCCCGGTTTCGCGGTCGTCGCCTTCACCGTGCACGCGGTGGTCTGCACCCGGCAGCGGCGCAAGGAGTTCGCCCTGCTGCGGGCGATCGGCGTCCGTGCCAAGAGCCTGTCCGCGCTGCTGGGCGCCGAACAACTGAGTCTGGCGCTGTTCGCGGTGGTCCCGGGGGCGCTGATGGGCCTGGCCCTGGCGGCGGCGGTGCTGCCGCTGGTCACCGTGGACGACACCGGACAGGCCCCCTATCCGCCACTGCCGCAGATCATCCCCTGGGGCACCGTGGCGCTGACGGCGCTGGCGACCGCGCTGGCCATCAGCGCGGTCGTGCTGACACTGGCCCGACTGCTGTCCCGGGTGGACCTGGTGCGTGTGCTGCGAGCGGGGGAAGACCGTTGAGCCGTACCGCCGGACACGACCGCACGGAGCGGACGGTGACTCGGCCCGTGCGCACGGACGCGCCGGTGACGCGCCGTCTGATACGCAAGGAGACCCGAGGCGACCTGCCCCTGCTGGCCTGCCTCGCGGCGCTGGTCGTGGCACTGACGGCACTGTGCGCCTGGGCCCCCGCCTTCGCGGGCCGCCAGGAGGACCGGGCGCTACGGCAGCGGGTAGACGCCGCGCAGGCTCAGGCGCCCCTGATCAGCCTGAGCACCACACCGGAGGTCTTCCTCACCCAGCCGCCCGCCCTGGACATGGCCACCCTGCTGGGCGCGGGCCGCACCCTCACCAAGCAGCTCGGCGCCAAGGCCGCCCGGCACCTGGCCTTCACCGGCGGCGGCAGCTACGACTACGACCAGGCGGCCCTGCTCTCCCCGCGACCGCCCGGACCGGCGAACACCAGCACCCAGCTGACGGTCAGTTATCTGCCGTCCGCGCGGGCCCATCTGCGCTACGTCAGCGGCCATGCGCCGGCCGACCGCACACCGCTGGGCACCGCGCCCCAGATCGGGTTGTCGCAGACCACCGCGCGGGCGCTGGGCGTCCGCACCGGCAGCCGGCTGACCCTTGAGTTCGCCAAGACGCCCGGAGCGCAGAACGCACCGCCCCAGGCGCGGCTGCTGGTGAGCGGGGTCTACCGCACCACGGCCGCGGCCGACGGCTTCTGGACCGGCCGGGGGACCCT
>NZ_JAWOAI010001045.1:0-1520 GCF_033194735.1 Streptomyces sp. W16 | reverse complement strand
GCGCCCTCGTCGGCGACGTCCAGGGCAAGGGCCTCGGCGCGGTGGAGGCGGCGGCTGCGCTGCTCGGCACGTTCCGCGAGGCCGGCTACCACGAGGCGGCCCTCGCGACGGTCGCCGCCCGGCTGGAGATACGGATGCTGCGCCACGGCCGGCCTCTCACCGCCCTGGGCCGCGAGGACGTCGACCGTTTCGCCACGGCCGTGCTGCTGAGCTTCCCCGCCGGCGACCCGGGCACGGTCGAGGTCGTCAACTTCGGTCACGAACCCCCGCTGGTGGTCGGCCCGTTCGGTGTACGGCCGCTGCCGCCCGGGCACGGACTCCCGCTGGGGCTGGGCGAGTTGGCAGGACTGGAGGGACCGCCGCCGACCCTCCGCATCACCCTCGCCCCCGGTGAGACCCTCCTCATCGTCACCGACGGAGTCACCGAGGCACGCGACGGCGCCGGCGTCTTCTACCCCCTCAAGGACCGCGTCACCGAAGGCGTCCACCTCGACCCGCGCACCGCCGACCCGCACCGCCTGGTCGCCTACGTCCGCGACGGCACCCTGCGCCACTGCGGCGGCCGTCTCGCCGACGACACCACGATCTTCGCGGTACGGCGGTCCTGATATCGCGGGTTGTGGCATCACCCTTTGCAGCAGCAGAGGTTGGGCAGAGGTTACGGTGCTGCGGTACGCAAGTGATCGACGGTTCTATGGGGGGAGGGCACATGCCCGGGACGGTGTTGCTGCTCGCGGCCTCGCCGGTCGGCAAGGGGCGTCTGGTGGACGCGGCGTCCGTGCTGCCGGTGCTCGCGGCCGTCGCCCCGTCCGTGCTGTCCGGCACGGAGACGGCCAACGTGGTCGAACTCGCCGACCCGTTGGAGCCGCAGGCCGTGCAGACCCGGCTGCGGGCCGCCGCCACGGCACCCGGACCGCTGACCGTGTTCATCACCGGGCAGCTCCAACTCGACCGGAAACAGCGCCTTCCGCACCTGGCGCTGGCGCGTACGACCCCGGCGACGGTGCGCTACACCGCGTTCCCGTGGGCCTGGGTCCGCGAGGAGTTGCGGCTGCGCGCACCGGGCACGACGACGCTGCTGCTCGACCTCCACGCCGACGCGGAGACCTGGCAGTGGCTGCGCGCCCACCCGCTCGACTCGGGCCGCGCACACGCTGTTTACGGTCGCATCGCACCGCCTCCTCCCCGGCGGGGGGTGGCTGTGCCGACGTACATGAAGGCGGTGGGGACGATTCTGCGGAGTGGGTCCCGGCCGCCGGTGGAGCAGTTGCATCAGCTGGCGTTGAGTCGGCTGGGGGCGGAGGGATACGCGGACGTGCTGCTCGCGGCGCCGGGGGTTGTCGGTGCGGGCGTCCCTGGGAGCTCCGCCCCCAGACCCCCGTCGGCCCTGAAGGGGCCTCGTCCTCAAACGCCGGACGGGCTGGAAAATGAACGGAGTTGGGAAGGCGCCCGGCGTCACCAGACCGCAGCCGACCCGCACGCCACCGACCCCCACACCGCCGTCGCCGCCGCCGTCCAAG
>NZ_JAWOAI010001044.1:0-1520 GCF_033194735.1 Streptomyces sp. W16 | reverse complement strand
GCCGGTACGGCAGTCCGGCCCGCCGACGACCGGCACCGAGTACCTCGACGCACCCCAACTCCGGGACCTGCCCCCGCAGGGCGCGGCCCCCTGGGGTGCCCAGGAGTCGGTCGGCACGGGGGTGCGAACAGCGGAAACGGTTGCTCCTGCACCGACAGCCGAACCAGGCACGGAGTCCGGCGGCGCGGCCCAGGCCGCGATGGCGAGGCTCGCCACGGAAGCGGTGAACGGGGGAGTCGCCACGGCCGTGGACACCGGGCTCACCGCCACCCCCGAGCAGGGCTCGGTCCTGGCCCAGGCCCCCGACGCGGGCGAGGCCTGGCAGGGGAACGGCCGGCTGTACGCGGTGGAGACGGCAGCGGTGCCGGCTTCGGCTTCCTCGGCCTCCTCCGCTTCATCGGTGCACGCGAGCATGGAGAGCTCTGGAACCGCCGGTGTCCCCGAGGTGGGTCAACTGCCCGAAGGTGCCGAGGAGTTGGGCGCCGGGCAGGCGTACGGTCCGGGTGCCGAGGCGGGGGCCGCGTTCGAGGGCGGACACGGCCAGGTCCAGGAGGGGGTTTCGGCTCCCGTTGGCGGTCAGATGCCGGTGGGGGGCGAAGGGCCGGCTGAGGTGCCGGGCTCTGGTCTCGTCCCGGAGGCTGAGGAGGTGTTCGCTTCCGACGCAGGGTTCGTCACCGGGAACGATGAGGGTGTTGAGGCAGGGGTGGCTTACGGCGCCGGGCAGGCCGCCCAGGCCGTCGGCCCTCACGATGCGGAAGCACTTGGTGCCGAGGCGCCGCTCGACCACGGTGTCGAGGCGCTGCCCGGCCAGGGTGCCGGAGTGGAGCCCGAGGCGGGATTCGGTCACGGCGTTGGCGCAGCCCCCGAGGCTGCGTTCGGCTCCGGCGCTGACACGGCTCCTGAGACCGCACTCGGACAGGGTGTTGGCGTGGGTACCGAGGACGTCCTGGCACAGGATGGCCCCCTCGCTGCCGAAGCCGCGCTCGCGCAGGACGGTGTTCCCGTCCCCGTCCCCGAAGCCGCGCTCGTGCAAGACAGCGCCCCCGTTTCCGATTCCGCGTCGGCGCAGACCACCGGTCAGGCCCCCGAGGGTGTGTTCGTCGCCTCTCCGATCCCGGAAGACGTAGCCGCCGCGGAGCCGGGCCAGGCAGAGGGCATCGCGTTCGCCCCGGGTGCCGACCAGGTCCTCGACGCCGCTTACGCCCAGGAGACCGCTCCCCTCGACGGGACTGCCGAGGTCCAGGACGCCGGGCCAACTCACCCTGTTCCTACGGGAGTCGAGACCCCGCTCAGCTCCGACGCCGAGCCCCTCGCCGCCGCCTCGGACACGGCGCAACCCGCACCCACGGCCTACGATTCGGCTCCCCTCACCGAGGGCGTATCCACCGCCACCCACGCCATCCCGGCCCCGGCCCCGGACGCGGCACACCCCGACAACGCGCTCACGCCCGTCGAGGCCGTCCCCGCACCGATCGCCGAAGCCTCACCCGCCCTCCTCGACGCGACCCCGGACGACCCGG
>NZ_JAWOAI010001043.1:0-1524 GCF_033194735.1 Streptomyces sp. W16 | reverse complement strand
GCGCCGGGGGCCGGGTCGGCGACGGCGGCGAGGCGGACGCCGGGCAGTCGGCGGGCGAGGGTCTCTGCATGGAAGGAGCCCATGCGGCCCGCGCCCACGAGGCCGATGGCGAGGGGCAGTTGGGTGGTCATGGGGGATCTCCTCGGTGCCGTGTGATTCCGGGGCGGGTCAGACCGTGAACGCGGTGCGGAAGCGGTCCAGGGCGCGTTCGCTGTCGCCGTCCGAGGCCCAGGCCTCCATCGCGACCGTGCCGTCGTAGCCGATGTCGGCGAGGGCGCGGGCGATCGCCGGGTAGTTGATCTCGCCGGTGCCGGGCTCCTGGCGGCCGGGTACGTCCGCCACCTGGATCTCGCCGATCAGGTCCAACCGGTGTGCCTTGCGGACGAGTTCGATGAGGTTCCCCTCGCCGATCTGGGCGTGGTACAGGTCCAGGTTCATGCGCAGGCCGGGGCGGTCCACCGCCTTGACCAGGGCCAGGGTGTCGGCGGCCGTCGCGAACGGGACGCCCGGGTGGTCGACCGCGGAGTTGAGGTTCTCCAGCGTGAAGGTGACCCCGGCGCTCTCGCCCAGCTCGGCGAGGCGGGTCAGGGTGCGGTGGGCCGCGATCCACATCGGGCCCGTGGGCTCGCCGCGCACCGGATCCACCGGCAGGCCCTCGGAGTTCAGCCCGGTGCCGTGCAGGTTCAGCCGGGGGCAGCCGAGTTGATCGGCCGCCTTGACCGACTCCTCGGCGGTGCGCAGGAGTTCGGCGGCGCCCGCCTCGTCGGTGAGGCTGCCCCGGATGTAGCCCGTCATCGACGAGAACTCGGCCGGGGTCCGCGTGAGCGCGTCCAGGTCGTGCCGGGTCCAGTCCCAGATCTCGACCTGGAAACCGGCCTCGTGGATGCGTCGCACCCGCTCGTGGATCGGCAGGTCCCGGAAGACCATCTCGGCACAGACCGCCAACGTGTACATGATCGCTCGCCCTTCTAGAACGTTCTAGATGGCAGTAGTACGCCATTACCAGATGTCTGTGTCAAGGCCTCGCGGAGGATGCTTCTAGAACGTTGCAGAACCCCGCCGAGCAGCTAGGATCTCGCCAGGCGACGACCTCTCCACCTCCACCGTAAGGAAATCCGTGCAGGCCACCCCCGCGGTCCCCGACGGCAAGCGGCCCACCCTGGCCCATGTCGCGGCCCGGGCGGGAGTGTCCGTCGCGCTGGTCTCGATCGTGATGCGCGGGGCCTACGGCGCGAGCGCCGCCTCCCGCGAGCGGGTCCTCAAGGCCGCCGAGGAACTCGGCTACCGGCCCGACACCCGGGCCAGGGTGCTGCGCAGCAACCGCTCACGCCTGCTCGGCGTGCAGTTCGGGCTGCGCCATCCCTTCCACACCGACCTGGTCGAGGGCATCTACGCCGCCGCCGAGCCCGCCGGCTATCAGGTGGCCCTCAGCGCGGTGGCGCCCACGCGCGGTGAGCGGCAGGCCGTGGAGGCGCTGCTCGCCGACCGGTGCGAGGCCCTGCTGCTGCTCGGCCCCGAGGTCCC
>NZ_JAWOAI010001042.1:0-1524 GCF_033194735.1 Streptomyces sp. W16 | reverse complement strand
GGCACCCGGGGAGCCCCGGCGGACGGGGCGGCGGCCGACCCGGCGCGCGATGTCGCGCTGGCCGCCGGAGTCCTGCTCGCCTTCGACCGGGAGAGCGGCATGGTCTTCGACTTCGCCCTCACCGGCAGCGCGGTCTACGCGATCTACGAGCGCTTGCCCGTCGCCGGACGAGGACACCGGGCGTTCTCCTGCGCGGTCCCCCTGGCGGCGGTGCGCCCGGGCCGCTTCCACCGCTGTGCGCTGACGCTGGACCGCTCGGCCGCCACCGTCTCCTGGACGCTGGACGGCACCGAGGTCCTCACCGTGGCGAACATCGGACAGCAGGACTTCCACGACTCGTGCCTGATGTGGGACGTCCCCGGCCGGGAGGAACTGGTGACTCCCCGTCAACTCGCCTTCGGATTCTCCCTGTTCGCCGCCGCACCGGCGGGCCAGGGCATCCGCCTCGACGCCCGCGACCTGCGCGTCACCACCGAACCCGTCTGATCCGACCCCCGATCCGCTCAGTCAAGGGAGCTACCCGGCATGTCCACACAACGCGTCGCCCTGGTGACCGGCTCCTCCTCCGGCATCGGCGAGGCCGTCGCCCGACGCCTGGCCGCCGAGAACATCCGCGTGGTGATCAACTCGGCCCGCTCGGTGGAGGAGGGCGAGAAGCTCGCCGCGACACTGCCCGACGCCCACTACATACAGGCCGACATCAGCGACGAGACACAGGCCCGGCGCCTGGTCGCCGAGACCGTCGCCCACTACGGACGGCTCGACATCCTGGTCAACAACGCCGGCATCACCCGCTTCATCCCGCACGCCGACCTGGAGGGCGCCACCCCCGAGATCTGGCGCGAGATCCTCGGACTCAACGTGATCGGTACCTGGCAGACCACCGTGGCCGCGGTGCCGCACCTGAAGGCCGCGGGCGACGCCGTCGTCGTCAACGTCTCCTCGGTCGCGGGCAGCCGCCCCGCCGGCAGCTCCATCCCGTACGCCATCAGCAAGGCGGCGATCGAGCACCTCACCCGGCTCCTGGCCAACGTGCTCGGCCCCGAGGTGCGGGTCAACGCGGTGGCACCCGGACTCATCGAAACCCCGTGGACCAAGGACTTCACCGAGATCGCCGAGCACGTACGCCGCTCCGCCCCGCTGCGCCGGGTCGGCGCGCCCGAGGACGTCGCCGACGCGGTGTACGGCCTGGTCTCCTCCGCCTACACGACCGGCGCCGTGCTGAGCGTGGACGGCGGCGCCCACCTCCTGTGACCCGGCCGAGCGGCCGAGTGGAAGGACCACGACCCATGCGCCTCGGCGCCCATCTCGGCTATCAGGGCGCGGGCCGGCTGGCCCGCGCCGCGGAGGATCTCGGGTACGCCGTCGCCCTGGCCCCCGAAGGCCTGCGCTCCGACGCGCCGAGCGTCCTCGGCCTGATGGCGGGCCGCACCCGCCGTATCCTCCTGGGCTCGGCCGTCATGCAGATGCCCGCCCGGCCCCCGGGTCTGACCGCGCTGACGGCGGCCACAGATCGGAAGAGCG
>NZ_JAWOAI010001041.1:0-1524 GCF_033194735.1 Streptomyces sp. W16 | reverse complement strand
CCGATCGTGCCGTCGTGCGCCGCGGACGCCGAGCCCACGGTCTTCTCGAAGGCCGCCATGGCGGCCCAGTCCCGACCGTCCACGGCCTTGCCCAGCTCCGCGCCCAACTCCGCGGGCAGGTACGGCTCCACCTCGTTGGACAGCACGGAGACCCGGATGGCCTGGGCCGCCGCCAGCGCCGACCGCTCCTGGACGCTCAACTTCCCTGACGCGGCGACTCCGTTGAGGATCGCCTCCTCCTGCGACAGGGCCTCCGCCCCGCGCAGGAACGCCAGGGCGTGACCGGCGTCGGCCGCGGTGGCCGCGTCACCGCTGTCGGTGCTGAGCATCCCGAAGAGGTTCAGCGCCGACGAGACGGCGTCGGAGTAGACGGTGTAGGCCTGCTGCCGGGTGGTCTTCCCGTCGTCGACCGCGGTCCGTTCGGTGGTCAGCGCGGTGAGCTGCTTCCGTACGGTGGCCAACTGGGCCTGGTACTGGGCCGTTCCGGCACCGGCGGAGGCGGAGTCCGCCTTGCGGAACCCGGCGAGTACGGCGTCCGTCCGGCGCCGCTGCGCCGCCAGGGCGGCGGGACTGCCGTGCGAGGCCAACAGGCTGACCGTCAGCTGCCGTTCCTTCTGGAACTCGCCGACCGCGGGCTGCAGGGCGTACGTGGTCTTCGCCGCCTGCCCGACGGTGTTGGACTTGTGCCACTGGTCGAACAGCGCGAAGGAACCACTGACCCACAGCAGCACCATCGCCGTGGCCGGGACCACCGCGAGCGTGATGAGCGAGGCGCGGATACTGCGCCCGCGACCGGTACCGGGTCTGGTCTGCGTGGACGTGTCCCGGTGTCTGCTCACTTCACCCACCGGTGTCCGACGGCGCGGCGATGGAGGTGGGCTGCGGTGAGGGACTGCGACACCGGTGGTTTCCTTTCCGGGGTGGCGCGTGACGCGTCGGAACTCGCGGGCATACGTCAACACGCCTGCACAGACTGGGGAGTTGGCGGCGCAGCACGGCACGTACGCCAAAGACGGGCTGCGGTTTCCCGACGGGCGCCCGAGCCCCCCGCGCAGTTGGTTAGGTATGAAACCGAGCCATCCGACCGGGGTCAAGGGACCCCACGAACACGCCAGACACCGCCGTTTGGGGCGTTCAGTACACTACGCGCGTAGACGTTCCGGCGACCCACACGCCCAACCGGCCGCCCACGAAGGTGTTTTGGCTGACTACCCACGGTGAGGTGTGGGGCAGAGGCTGGTTCACGTGACGTCGGAGACGTGACGGGGGCGAGGCGCCCGAGGCGGATGCCGATGTGACCTAGTTCACAGCATGAACATCGGTCACTCACACCAACTCCACCGGCCTCAGGGGTCGTTGCTCACCCCCGCCCCGGCGCCTCCAGCAACGCCAGGCTCTGTGCCCCGAGCGACGTCATGCCGTATGTCTCCGCCCCGCGCGCCGTCTCCCGCAGCAGCCTGACCGCGTACGGCTCGCTGCCCGGGCCCCCTGCCCGGCGCAGTGCGCGGGCCTGGGCCAGGCGGA
>NZ_JAWOAI010001040.1:0-1529 GCF_033194735.1 Streptomyces sp. W16 | reverse complement strand
CCCGCGGCCGCCCGGGCCCTCGCCGCGCTCGACCTCCAGGGCATGCGCCTCGGCCCGGTCGTCGCCGCGCCCACCCGCTGGTCGCTGCTCGTCAAGCCGTACTCCATGGAGCAGTTGGGCGAACTGCTCTACGCCAAGGACCATGTCCCCGGCTCGCTCCGCTTCCACGGCGAGGGCGGCTATCTCGCCCTGCCGCCCTCCGAGACCGGCCAGGGCCAGATCCGCTGGGAGCGCGCACCACTGCCCGGCTCGTCCTCGCCCTGGGTCCCCGATGTCGAGGCCGTGGTGGACGCCGTGGTCGAGGCCCTCACTCGTACGGGTGTGAGCGCCCCCGAGTTGTAGGGGTGTCGGGCGCGCGCGGACCGTGGCGCCCGTAGTTGGTCGTTATCTTCCGACACATGAACCTTCGTCTGCTCGCCCTCGCGGGCGTCGCGGTGTGCGCGGTCGCGCTGCCGCTGGCCGTGGCGTCCGCGGGACCCGTACGCGACGAGGGTCACGCAGCCGTACGTTCCCTGGTCCACTCCGACGGCGACGACGACCGGAAGGCGCCGTCCGTCGCGCCCTCGCCGGCGCCCGCGCCCACCCGCTCCCCGCTGACGCTCGGCCTGGGGCTGGCCACCGCCGCCCGCTGCGGACCCGAACTCTCCGCCCCCGACGGCATCGAGGCGCAGACCTGTGTCATGACGCAGGGCGAGGACACCTGGGCGCGCACCTACTACCGGAACGCGACCGGCGACGACCTGGACGCGGTGCTGAGCCTCATGGGGCCGGCGGACCGCACCGTGCAGATGCACTGCGCCGTGAGCGCCGAGGACGAGCCCTCGCTGTGCGAGACGCCCCGGGAGCGCACACGGGGCGATCTGGCGGCCTACACGGCCGTCGCGGAGTTCGCCGCCGGGCAGGGCGGGCGCGGGCCGCTGTTGCTGCGCTCGGGGAGCAACTCCCCGGCGCCTACGGCGAGTTGACGGACGGCGTCGTTCCGTACATGCGAGCCGGGCATGAAAAGACCCGGTTGCTGGCGACGGGGGATGCACCAGCAACCGGGCTACTCGAACGGTAACAAGAGATCGGCTGTTCGCAAATTCGATCTCGGCTATTTGGACACCGACTTGCCTTTCACAACGGGGAGTTGTGACAGGAGTCACCGAAGTGAACAGGCCTGTTGCGACTGACCGGTCGGTCAGCCGAACCCCCGCGCCTTTCTGTGTGTCAGCTGAGCGTGACCTGCCGGTTGGTGAGGCCGCCGCGCGCGCGGCGCTCGTCCGCGGTGAGCGGGACGTCCGTGGCCAGCGCGGCGGCGAGGCGCTCGGCGAACTCGGCGGCCGGCTTCTCCACGTCGTCCGCGCCGAACCCGCTCGGCAGGTCCCAGACGGGCACGGTGAGACCGTGAGCACGGAAGGAGCCCACGAGGCGGGTGCCCTCACCGAGACCGGAGCGGCCGGCGGCGTGCAGCCGGGCGAGAGCGTCCAGAAGCTGCTCCTCCGGGTACGGCATGACCCAGCGCAGGTGGTTCTTGTCCGGCGTCTCGC
>NZ_JAWOAI010001039.1:0-1536 GCF_033194735.1 Streptomyces sp. W16 | reverse complement strand
CCACCTCGCCCTCGACCACCCGCAGCGGCCGGCCCAGCACATCCGCGAGGAGCCGCATCCAGGCCGGGCTGCGCGTACCCCCGCCGCACACGGCCAGCGAACCCGTCAGGCCCGCCGCCTCCAGACAGTGCCGGGCCGCGTAGCCGATGCCCTCGCAGGTCGCGCGGATCAGGTCGGCGGGCGTCGACTCCAGGGAGACACCGGTCAGTTCGGCGCGCAGGCGAGGTTCGACGAACGGGGCGCGTTCCCCCGACGGCGCGAAGTACGGCAGCACCCGCACCCCGTTCGCCCCGGCCGGGGTCGCCGCGAGCAGCGCGTCCACCTCCTCGTGCCGGACACCCGTCGTCGACAGCACCCAGTCCAGGGCCGCCGTCCCGACCATCGCCGGCATCGCGCGCAGCCAGTGCCCCGGCCGGTCGAGGGAGATGTACAGGCCGGCCGGTTCACCGGACAGATCGAGATCCGTGGTCGCGACGAGGCTGGCGAGGCAGGTGCCGACGATGAGGAGTCCGTCACCGGGTTCCGTCACGCCCGCGCCGAGCGCGCAGGCGGGGAGGTCGTACGGCCCGTTCGAGATGCGGGTGCCTGCGGGTAGCCCCTCGCCGCGGGTGGCTGCCTTTGCGATCGGGTCGCTGACCGGGGCCAGCAGGCGTCGGCGCCGGGTCAGACCGAGTAGCTCGACGACACCGTTGTCGTACGACCGGGTCCTGGGGTCGAGGAACGGCATCGACGCGTCCGAGACATCGGTACCGGCCGGTGCCCCCGTGAGCCGCTGGAAGACCATGTCCTTGCAGAACAGGGCGCGCGCCGCCGCGTCCAGCGCCTTCGGCTCGTGCGCGGCCAGCCAGGCCAGCAACGGGCCCGGACACCCCGGGAACATCGCGCTGCCGGTCCGCCGGAACACCGTCTCGAAGGTTCCGTCCGCCAGCCACTGGTCGAGCAGTTCGTGTGCCCGGCCGTCCATCCAGGACACGGCCGGCCGTACGGGGCGCCCTGCTGTGTCGACCAGCCAGACACCGTCGCCCTGGCCGGTCAGGCCGGCGAGGTCGACCGGGTCGTCTGTGGTTGACGTGAGTTCGTCGAGTACGGCCACGACGGCGCCGTACACCTCGTCCATGTCCTGCTCGACGTAGCCGCCGTGCATCGACAGCTCCACCGGGCGGGAGGCTACGGCGAGTTGACGGCCGGTGCTGTCGAAGGCGGCGGCTTTCACGGTGGATGTGCCTACGTCGATTCCGATGTACATGTGGGGGTCTCCTGTGGGTTGGGGGGAGGGGGACGGGGAGGGGGCGGCTTTGGGATGGGCTGGGCCGGTGTTGGGTGGGCGCCGGGCAGGTGGGGCGGTGTTGGGTGGGCGCCGGACAGCTGGCCGGTGTTGGGTAGGCGCCGGACAGCCGGCCGGTGTTGGGTAGGCGCCGCGCGCACCTCCTTTGGTTCGGTCGCCTTCGGGGCGCCTGAAGCCGGTGTCGAGAGCCCCACCGTGCTCGGCGCTGCGCGCCTCCGCGCGCTGGGGCTCTCGACACCGGCGCGCCCCTA
>NZ_JAWOAI010001038.1:0-1539 GCF_033194735.1 Streptomyces sp. W16 | reverse complement strand
GGTGGTGCCGGAGACCAGGGCGATCGTGCCGGAGGTGGCGCTCATGGCGATCGAGCCGCTGGCGTCGGTGGTCGGCAGCGCGGTGGTGCCGCCGCTGCCGGTGCCCTCGCCGACCAGGTAGCGGGCGCCGGGGGCGATCGCGCCGGTGAGGGCGGTGACCTGCCAAGTGGAGCCGGAGGAAGGCGTACCGGGCAGGTACTGGACGCTGTAGCCCGACAGGTCGTAGGCCGTGGAACCGGCGTTGCCGAGTTCCACGAAGTCCCGGGTCAGGGTGGCTCCCGAGTTGCCTCCGCCGCCGTACACCTCGGCGATCACCGCCGCGGCCGACGGGGTGGCGTGCGCGGCGGGCAGGGCGGTGAAGGCGAACGCTCCCGCCGCGCCGACCGAGACGATCGAGTAGGCGGTGCGGCGGGCGCGGGATCTGCGCCCTTCAGGTCTGGACACGCTGGCGGTCTCCTCGTACTTCGTGTAGCTGCCGATACCGGTGCCTGTGGGGAGTCGGCTCAAGTTACGCGCGTAGAAAGGGAGTTGCCAGAGGGCCTCGCGTTAAATCCAGGGAACAAGTGGATGCGGGGGCGACGACCGCGGTCGCGAAAGTGACATTCCACACATAAGCCTGGTGATCGAATCGGGCAACTCGCCCCATTCCAGCCGACCTTGAGAGCTCCCGAGCCGCAACAGGTTCACCATTCAACCGTGGCTTTTTCCGGTTTAGTCCAGTTCACTCTGGATGGTTTGCCGCGCACCATAAGTCCGTTCTGAGCGCAGGGAGTGTGTAGAGGTATGTCCATTTCACCCCGTTCGTCGGAGATTCCGTTCGCTCCTCACCCGGTGAGCGCCGCCGAAGTCATCCCGGGCGATCTGATCGCCCTGACCCCGGACGACGCCGAACGCGCCTGCTGGTACGTCGTGATGCACACGCTGCCCGAGACCCCGGAGACGATCCGGCTGGCGCTGCGTCCGCCGCTCGGCGGGGCCGACCGGGACGAGGTCCTCGGGCGGAATCTGCGCGTCACCGTCGCCTGCCACCGGATGGACGTAGGGGCGATCCCCCGCCTCGACTCCCAGGACCTCACTGCGGTCCAGTTCCGGGACGGCGACCGGGTCACCTCCCTGCGAGTGGTCGACCCGCGCGCCGACGAGGTGTCGTACGTGCGGCGTTGGGGGGTCTGGCACCGGGATCTCGACGGGGCGACGGAGGAGGTCGCGACCGATGCGGAGGTCCGTGGCTGGGGCGGTGCGGAAGCCGCAGGGGCGAGTGAGGCGGGCGGCGCCGAGCATGTCGTACGGCATCATCCGCGGCCGGAGCGGGAGGTGGTCGTGAACGGGCCGCGGCGGGTGGTGGTCACCGGGCTCGGGGCCGTCACACCGCTCGGGGTCGGGGTCGGCGAGCTGTGGCGGGGGCTGCTCGACGGTCGGCACGGGATCCGGGAACTGGACGGCGAGGAGTTCGCGGAGCTGCCCGTGCGGGTGGCCGGGACCGTGCCCGTCGATCCGGCGGAGCTGCTGCCGCGGGCGGCGGCGCGGCGGATGAACCGG
>NZ_JAWOAI010001037.1:0-1545 GCF_033194735.1 Streptomyces sp. W16 | reverse complement strand
AGCGCGGCGGCGGCCGACCGCGGCTCGCCGTGCCGCCCCTCGTGCCCGAGCAGCAGGGTCTCGGCGTCCTCCACGTCGTAGCACCGCTCCACCCGCACCCCCGCGGCGAGCAGCGCCGGATACACCTCGGCGGTGGACCGCCACACCCACCGTGTGACCTCCGGCCGTCCCCGTACGGCCTCGACGAGGTCCGGCTCCCGTTGCACGGCCCCGGGCACCCCGTCGGAACCGAGGGCGGCGACCTCCACACCACCACCCTCGGCCGGGGCGAGCGCCCAGCGGTCGGTCATATCGGCGAGTGTGGCAGGCGGTACTGACAACGCCCCCGTGACCTGCCGGTTCAGCCCTGGAGCCGGTTCAGCATCTCGGCGATGTGCTGTTCGGACGTGGGCTTGTCGATGCCGAGGCCGTTGAGGACGCCCTCGCCGTTCTCGTGTTCCAGCAGGGCGAGCAGGATGTGTTCGGTGCCGATGTAGTTGTGGCCCAGGCGCAGGGCCTCGCGGAAGGTGAGTTCCAGGACCTTCTTGGCGTCGGGGCCGTAGGGGACGAGGTCCGGGACCTCCTCGGCGGCCGGCGGGAGCGCCGCGGTGGCCGCCTGGCGTACGGCGTCCAGGAGGACCCCCTGTGTGGTGATCGCCTTGCCCGCGACGGCGTCCGGTTCGGCGAGCAGTCCGAGGACGAGGTGCTCGGGGCGGCCCTCGGGGTTGCGGGCGGCGACGGCCTCGTTGTGGGCGGCCATCACCACGTTGCGGGCGCGCGGGGTGTACCGGCTGAACCCCTGGCTCAGGTCGAGGTCCGCCGAGTCCTTGGCCACGAACCGCTTCTGCGCCGCCTGCCGGGTGACGCCCATGCTCCTGCCGATGTCCGTCCAGGAGGCGCCCGAGCGCCGGGCCTGGTCCACGAAGTGGCCGATCAGGTGGTCGGCCACGTCGCCCAGGTGGTCGGCGGCGATGACCGCGTCCTGGAGCTGGTCGAGCGGGGCGGGGTGGACCTTCTTGATGGCCGCGATGAGGTCGTCGAGACGTACGGAGGAGGTGACGTTCGGATTGGTCGTCATGTGTCAACCGTAGGTTGACAGCATGTCGGCGTCAACCCCGGGTTGACATCGAGTGGGGTGCGACCATCCCGCCGACTGCCGCCGCGATCACCCCGATCACGGCACACGCCCCCACGCACACCCCCACCACTCCCCAAGGCACCCCCACCCCCACAGGCGCCCCCAACGCCCCCAACGCCCCGGCCAGTCCGGCCAGGTTGACCGCGCTCACCCCCACCCCGAGCCCGGCCCCCACCCCCACGGCCACCAGCGCCTCGCCCGCCACAACGGTGAGGATCTGCCCGCGAGTTGCTCCCGTGAGCCTCAGTGTCCGTAGTTCGGCCCCTCGTGCGGACGTCGCCATCAGCAGTGTCGTGGCGAGTGAAATCCCCGCGTATATAAGGGAGATGCCCAGCACCAGGAACAGCCCGAGCCACGTCCGGACCCCGCCCCCGCCCCGGATTCCCGCCCGCGGATACGCCTCCGCCAGCCACGCCCCCGCACTCCGC
>NZ_JAWOAI010001036.1:0-1546 GCF_033194735.1 Streptomyces sp. W16 | reverse complement strand
CGCCCGCCCCGTCGCGGCCGGCCACCGCGCCTGGCACACCAGCCAGGTCTTCCACGGCGCCCCACGCCTGGCCCCGCCTCCCAGGCGACGGCGTGCCCATAGCGTGCCCTTGAGACCGGTGAACCACGGTCGATAGCGGTGCGATTCCGCACCCCTGGGCGCCGCGCGAGAGAACATAGTCCCAGGTAAGAAGCTATCCAGCTCCCCAAGTGCCGTCGCTTCCCAAGCTGAGAGCGCGAGTTCGATTCTCGTCACCCGCTCCATGTGGGACCCCAGGCCGGTGGCCTGGGGTCCGTTCGTCGTGTGGAGCGTTTGACGGCGGCTTCGTGGCGCGGCTTCTTGTCCCGGATCAGAGTCTGTGGCGGGCGCGTGGCACGGGTATGGGCGGCACGCCCTCGATGACGGTGTTGCTGATGCTTCCGATGCCCTGCACAGTCATGGTGACCGTGTCTCCGGGAGTGAGCGGAGGTGGTTCCAGGATGCGGTGGCGGCCCCAGAGTTCGGCCAGGCAGCCGCCGTTGCCGCAGGTGCCGGAGCCCAGGACGTCGCCGGGGCGGACCCAGGTGCCGCGGGAGGCGTAGGCCGTCATCTCCTCGAAGGTCCAGGACATGTTGGCGAGACGGTCCTGACCGACCGTCTCGCCGTTGACCTCGACGGTGAGGCGGAGGTCGAGGAAGCCGTCGGCCGTGCGGTGGGGTTCGAGTTCGTCCGCGGTGACCAGCCAGGGGCCGAGGGTGGTGGCGGAGTCCTTGCCCTTGGCCGGGCCCAGTCTCACGTTCATCTCGCGGGCCTGCAGGTCGCGGGCCGACCAGTCGTTGAGGATCGTGTAGCCGATGATGTGCTCGCGGGCCTGCGCTGGGCCGAGGTCGCGGCCGGACTTGCCTATGACGGCGGCTACTTCCAGCTCGAAGTCGAAGCGCTCACAGCCGGGCGGGACGTGCACGTCGTCGTGAGCGCCGAGCATCGCGTAGGGGTTGGTGAAGTAGAACGTGGGGGCCGCGTACCACTCTTCGGGGACGGTGTCGCCGTGGCCCCGCGCCATGCCTTCCACGTGACGTTCGAAGGTGACGAAGTCCCGCACCGTGGGCGGCTGGAGAGGAGGGAGCAGTCGTACGTCTGCCAGGGGCAGGGGCGATGTGCCGGCCAGGGCGTCCTCTCCCGCCGTGCGCAGGGTGTCCTCTCCCGCCTTGATGAACTCCAGGAGTTCCGCGGGGACTTCGAAGGGGTGGACCTTGTCGTCCACCACGACTCCCGACTGCCGTCGGCCGCCGTGCAGGAAGGTCGCGAACCTCATGACCGGCTCTCTTCCAGCTGGGCGGGGGCGGCGCCGCGCGGGCTGACGCCCAGGCTCACGGCGGCGATCACGGCGGCGGTCACGCAGGCTCCGGCGGTGAGCAGGAGGACATCGCCGTATCCGGCCGCCAGGGCCCGTTCGGTGAGTGGGGCGATCTTGGCGCTGAGCGGACCCAGGTCGGCGGTGTGCAGCGCGAGCGGGCCGCCCGCGTCGAGGACGGCCGTGGCCGTGCCGTGTTCGGCGGGGGTGAGG
>NZ_JAWOAI010001035.1:0-1529 GCF_033194735.1 Streptomyces sp. W16 | reverse complement strand
GCAGCCCGTCGGCGACATCGGCGACCCGCCGGGCGGCGCTCTGCGTACGCCGCCGCAGATCGTCGTCCCGCTCATGGACGACGGCGAACGCCGACAGCACCGCGACCACCAGCACGACGGACAGGGACACGGCCAGGACGCGGTGTCTGCGGCTGATCCGGGCGGCGGTCCGGCGCTCGGCGGCACGGGCGTCGAGAGCGGCGGTGAGGAAGGCCCGCTCGGGGGTGGTCAGGGCGAGGCCGGGGCCGACCGCCCGATCCCCCACGTCCTCGGCGAACAGCTCCTCCGCCCGCGCCAGCCGTGTCCCCCTGTACAGCGCGCCGGGATCCCGCTCGTGCTCCAGCCAGGTGCGGGCCGCGTCCGTCAGCATGCGGTGGTGGCGGAGCCGTTCCCGGTCCCGCTCGATCCAGTCGTGGAGGCGGGGCCAGCAGGTGAGGAGGGCCTCGTGGGCGAGTTGGACGCCTTCCTCGTCGGCGGTCAGGAGGCGGGCCCTGGTCAGGCGTTCGAGCACCACCGGCACCTCCGGGTCGCCCCACTCCGCCAACTCGGCCCGGGTCAGCGGGCGGCGGGTGTCCGGGGTGCCCTGGCCCGGTACGACCATGCGCAGGAGCAGCTGGCGGGCGGTGCGGGCCTCCTCGGGGGACAAGCCCCCGTACACCTCCTCCGCCGTGGCCGCGATCGCGCCGCGTACTCCGCCGGCGGCCTCGTAACCGGCGAGGGTGAGCAGCCGGCCCCTGCGGCGGCGCCAGGTCTCCAGCAGGACGTGGGAGAGCATCGGCAGGCCGCCGGGTTCGTCCAGGACCTCCTCCACCAGGCGGGCGGTCAGGGCCCGTTCGACCAGACAGCCGACCGCCTGCGCCGGACCCACCACCGCCTCCCGCAGCTCCTCCGCCGTCATCGGACCGAGCAGCAGCGCGGCCCCACGCAGCGCGTCCGCCAGGCCGCGGTGTTCGGCGCAGCGGGCGTAGAAGTCGGCGCGGACGGAGACCAGCACCCGCAGCCGGGTGCCCGGGGCGCGGGCCGCCAGGAGCAGGTCGATGAAACGGGACCGTTCCCGCGCGTCCCGGCAGAGCGTGAAGGCCTCCTCGAACTGGTCCACCACCACCCAGCTCTCCGGCTCCCCGGGGGCGGGGGGGAACAGCTGCCCGTACGTGGTGGCGGGTGTCGGCCCGGGGGTCAGGATGCGCAGCGTCGCCGGGCAGCCGCGCGCCACGATCTCCTCCCGCAGCCGCGCGATCAGCCCGGCCCGCAGCAGCGACGACTTGCCGCTGCCCGAGGCACCGAACAGCACCGCGAACCGGTGGTCGCAGACCAGCTCCTTGACCTCGGAGACCACCCGGTCCCGGCCGAAGAAGAGGTGCCGGTCGGCCGGCTCGAACCGGGCGAGCCCGCGATACGGCGCCGGGCCGCCGCCCTCGGTCCCCGCCGCGCGGACCCGGCTCGCCTCGGCCTCGATCTCGGCCTCCGCGTCCTTCCAGCGCGGTCCCCACTCGGCCGGGTCGCCGCCGCAGGCCCGTACGTATCCCTCC
>NZ_JAWOAI010001034.1:0-1549 GCF_033194735.1 Streptomyces sp. W16 | reverse complement strand
CTGCGGGCGGCCGACAGCGAGGTCCCCGTCGTGGCCGCCGGCCTCGGCGACATCGACCGGCTCGCCGCGACGACCACGGCGGCGGGGGTGCGGGTCGAGGTGCGGCGCCGCGGTGAACCGCGTCAACTCCCGCCCGACATCGACCTGTCGGCGTTCCGTATCGTCCAGGAGTCCGTCACCAACGTCGTACGGCACGCGGGCACCCGCGCCTGTCGGGTCACCGTCGACTACCGGGACGACGAACTCGCCCTGGAGGTCACGGACGACGGACGCGGACATGAGACAGGTACCGGCACCGGCTTCGGGCTGGCCGGTATGCGGGAGCGAGTGGCGCTGCTGCACGGGGAGTTCACGGCGGCACCGCGTCCCGAGGGCGGCTTCCGGGTCGCGGTCCGCCTTCCGGCACCGGCGACGGTGGCGGTGGCGCGATGAGCGGGCCCGTCCGCGTGCTCCTCGCCGACGACCAGCAGCTCATCCGTACGGCACTGCGGATGGTGATGGCCGACATCGACGACATGGAGGTCGTCGGGGAGGCGAGCACCGGGGCCGAGGCGGTGCGGCTGACGGCCGAACTCGCCCCGGACGTGGTGGTGATGGACATCCGTATGCCCGGGATGGACGGCATCGAGGCCACCCGCGGGATCACCACCGATCCGTCGGAGAGTTCGGCGGCGGCCCGGGTCCTGGTCCTCACCACCTTCGACGACGACGATCACGTCTACGGCGCGCTGCGCGCGGGCGCGTCCGGGTTCCTGGTCAAGGACATGGCCCTGGACGACATCATCGGCGCGGTACGGGTGGTGGCCGCCGGGGACGCCCTGATCGCCCCCAGCGTGACCCGGCGCCTGATCCGGCACTTCGCCTCGTCCCGGCCCGAACAGGCCCGTGCCCGCCGGGAGTTGAGGGGCATCACGGACCGGGAACGCGAGGTGCTGACCCTGGTCGGCTCGGGGCTGTCGAACACGGAGATCGCGGCCGAGCTCTGCATCAGCGTCGCCACGGTGAAGACCTACCTGACCCGGCTCTTCACCAAGCTGGACGCGAGGGACCGGGTCCAGCTGGTGATCCTCGCCTATGAGGCGGGACTTGTGTCCGTGGGCTAGGCGACGGCCTCCCGCTCGAACAGTTGGCCATGGCCAACGCCCTCTGCCCGCAACGCACTTGTGGCCGCTCCCGATACCACTCGTGGTCGACAGACTCCTGCCGAGTGTAGGCGGAGCGGGGCACCCCGGAGAGGAGAAGCGTGAAACCCGAAAGGGGAGGGGAGCCAGGTGTGGGCACACTGCTCGGAGGCGGAGGACACCTTGAGGGAATCGTGGTCGGTGCCGTTGGTCGCCGGAGTTGTTCGGGTGCGAGGAGTGCGATGAAGCCGACTGTCGGATCGGTCGCCGTGGACACCCGGACCGGGAGAGTGGGCATCGTCATGGGACACGAGGGGCCCTACGTCCAGCTGCGCCCGTACGGCGGCGGACGGGAGTGGGACGCCGATCCGGCCGCCGTGCGCGACGCGACCCCGGCCGAGCGGCTGAGCGCGGCGACCGCGTACGCG
>NZ_JAWOAI010001033.1:0-1551 GCF_033194735.1 Streptomyces sp. W16 | reverse complement strand
GGCGAGGCCTCCGCGGGCCCCGCCGAACGGGTCGCCGCCGAGATCCGCGAGGCGGGCGGCCGGGCCGTCGCCCACACCGGGGACGTGGCCGACACCCAACAGGCGAGCGAGCTGGTCGAGTTGGCGATCGAGGAACTCGGCGGGCTCGACATCCTCGTCAACAACGCGGGCATCCTGCGCGACCGCATGGTCTTCTCCATGACGGAGGGCGAGTGGGACTCGGTGATCCGGGTCCACCTCAAGGGCCACTTCAACACGACCCACTTCGCGTCCGCGCACTGGCGCAGGCGGTCCAAGGAGACGGGCGCGCCGGTGTACGGGCGGATCGTGAACACCTCGTCCGAGGCGTTCCTCGCCGGTTCCGCGGGGCAGCCCAACTATGCGGCGGCGAAAGGCGGAATCGTCGGCCTGACCACCTCCACGGCCCTCGCGCTGGCCAAGTACGGCGTCACCGCGAACGCCATCTGCCCGCGCGCCCGCACCCGGATGACCGAGGACGTCTTCGCCGGTTTCCAGGAGCCCGACGACGGCCTCGACCCGCTCGCCCCCGAGCATGTCGCCCCGCTCGTCGGCTACTTGGCCTCACCCGCCGCCGCACGGATCAACGGACAGCTGCTCGTCGTCCACGGTGGCATGGTCGCGATCGTCGAACGCCCGCATGTGCAGGCCAAGTTCGACAGCAAGCAGGACACCTTCAGCTACGACGAGCTGGACGCCGTACTCACTCCGCACTACGCCCGGCGACCGGCGGGGGAGACGTTCGCGGCCGCCGAGGTGCTCGGGCTCAGGCGGGAGCCGGGCACGGCATGAGAAACGGCCCCGCCCGTCCGGGGACGAGCGGGGCCGTGTCGTGCGAAGTGACGCACGCCGTCTGACGTACCGTCAGGCGTTCGCGTACTCGGACTGCTCGGACGGCTTGCGGTGCCGGCCGTGGGTGGCCGAATCGCCGTCCTGTGCCGAGACCGGGCCCCGGTGCTTGCCGTGGCCGGAGGCGTCGTGAGTGTCGGCAGACATGTTCTGTGCGGTGCTCGTGTCGTTCATCGGAAACTTCACCCCGTAGTAACAAGATCCTTCATACAGCTCGGCGATCTTATCCAGCCGTTCCCGGGGTGAAGCGAGACGGCCTGCCGTCCGGAACGACTTCGTTACCGAGCCGCACCACTTTGTTACCCGACGGCCACCCGGCCGTTGAGTGGCGCTTCCCGCAACGGCACCGGACGCGGTGCGACCGGCACCGGAGGAACCGGTTCGGACGGTGGTGACGGCTCCGGCGCGGCCTCCCCAGGCGCACCCGCCGTCCCGTCCCGAACCGGATCCCCCGGGCGTGTTTCCCCCGTAGCCCCCGTAGCCCCCGTAGCCGCAGGGGCCCCCGCCCCCGGGCTCCCCGAGTCCCCCGTTCCCCCCGCCCCCCTGGGCACCGCCAACCGCAGCACACCGCACGGCTCGTCCCGTGTGGCGTACGGCAGTTGCAGCACCCCGTCCTCGCTCCACAGCCCGGCGCCCGCCAACCATCCCTCGGGCGCCGGGAGTTGGAGCAGCTGCCGGTCCGAG
>NZ_JAWOAI010001032.1:0-1560 GCF_033194735.1 Streptomyces sp. W16 | reverse complement strand
CGACGGCACGTTCGAGGTGATCGGCGGCCTCACGCAGTCGGCCCAGGTCCCGGCAGGCCAGACCGAGGCCGACCATCCCGAATCCTTCGAAGTAGCGATGCCCGACCTCACGGAAGATGCGCAGGCCGGCGGTGAAATCGTCGTGCGCACTGTCGAGGAGCGCCATGCTCCAGTGCGCGAAGCCTCTGAGACCGAGCCCGGACGCCTCGCCCATCGCCCAACCGAGCTCCCTGCTGATGTCCAGTGTGCGTGTGGCGTGTTCCATCGTCTGTCGGACATGCCCTCTGTCCCACCGTGCCGCGGCGAGGCTGGAGTGCATCGCTGCCTGGCCGAACAGATCTCTCTCGGTCTCGGCCGCGTCCAGCGCCGTCTGCGCGATGGTCTGCCAGGTCTTTCGCGGCAGATGGTTCCAGAAGTCGCTGAACAGTGCCGAGGCAAGGTGCCAGGAGACGGGGCGGGGGCCGTGGTGGGCGGCATGGCTGATGACGGCGAGCAGATTCGCCCGTTCCGCGTTCAGCCATGCTCCGGGCGCGGTGGCCGACGGCATGTTCAGGTGTTCGTCGGGGCGGAGGCTGCGGGGCAGCTCCGGAAAGAGTCCGGCGCCCGCGGTGGTTCGGGTGGCGTTGAGGTACCAGATCAGGAGCCGGTCGAGGGCGGCTGTACGGTCCGGTACCGCCTCCTCCGCCTGCGCGCACTCCTGTGCGTACGCGCGGAGGAGATCGTGGAACCGGTAACGTCCCGCCGTCGCGGGTTCGATGAGGTGGGCCGAGGCCAGCGCACCGATCAGCCGCCGGGCCTGCGGCAGTGGCGTGTCCAGGAGTGCCGCCGCGGCCTCGGTGGTGAACTCCGCTCCGGGGAACAGGCCGAGCAGGCGGAACAGGCGGCGTGCGCCGGGAGCCAGGACCCGGTACGACACCGAAAAAGCCGTACGCAAAGGAGAGTTGGCGTCACCTTCCGGCTCCAGTGCCTCCAGCCTGTTGCCCTCGGTCATCTCGGCGACGAGGTCAGGCGTCCGCAGGGCCGGATCGCCCGCGAGTCTGGCGGCGGCCACGCGCAGGGCCAGGGGGAGGCTGCCGCAGAGCCTGATCAGTTCGTCGACCGCGTGTCTGTCGTCGTCGACCCGGTCCGTGCCGAGGGTCCGGCTCAGCAGCGTGCGGGCCTCGTCCGGCTGGAGGAGGTCCAGGGGCAGGGCGTGGGCGCCGTCGTGGGCGACGAGGTCGCCGAGGCGGTTGCGGCTGGTGACGAGGACGCAGCAGGTGGGGCCGGACGGCAGCAGCGGACGTACCTGCTCGGCCGAGGCCGCGTTGTCCAGCAGGACGAGCATGCGTCGGTCGGCCAGCAGGGTCCGGAACACGCGGCCCTGGGCCTCGTGGTGCGGGGGGATCTCCGACGCCGCGAGCCCCAGGCTGCGCAGCAGCAGTTCGAGGGCTTCGCCGGGTTCGAGGGGCTGCCGGTCGTGGTCGAAGCCGTGCAGGTTGATGTAGAGCTGGCCGTCCGGGAAGCGGTCGCGGACCTGGTGTGCCCAGTGCACGGCCAGCGCGGTCTTGCCGATACCGGCGG
>NZ_JAWOAI010001031.1:0-1562 GCF_033194735.1 Streptomyces sp. W16 | reverse complement strand
GCCCCTCGCCGCCACCGAACTCCCGGCGCTGAGCAGGCAGGCGACCGAACGCGAACTGGTCGCCCTGCGCGGCAAGGCGCAGCCGTACATCGGGCCGCGCCCGCGCATCGTCACCCGGCGCGGCTGGGGCGCCGACGAGAAGCTGCGCGAGAAGGGGTTCGTCTACACGAAGAAGGTCAAGGCGGCCTTCGTGCACCACACCGCCTCCGGCAACAACTACCGCTGCTCGCAAGCCCCTTCAGTCATTCGCGGTATCTACCGCTACCACGTCAGGAGCAGTGGCTGGCGTGACATCGGCTACAACTTCCTCGTAGACAAGTGCGGAACCATCTACGAGGGCCGCGCCGGGGGAGTGACGAAGGCGGTCCTGGGCGCCCACACCCTCGGTTTCAACACGAACAGCATGGGGATCGCCGTTCTCGGAACCTTCGGCACCGCCAAACCGTCCTCGGCGGCAGTGACGGCCATCGCCCGCCTCGCCGCATGGAAGCTCGGACTCTACGGAGTCAATCCGCGCGGCAAGACATACCTGAAGTCCGGTGGTGGCAATCTCTACCGAAAAGGAAAGAACGTACGACTCAATGTGATCTCCGGCCATCGGGACGGGTTCGCCACGGAGTGCCCAGGACGGCAGCTCTACGGCAAGCTCGGCTCGGCCCGTTCCACGTCGGCCCGGTTCCAGGGCCGCTGACGGTGGGGGCGCCGGGGAAGGGTCCGCGGGACGCGTGCACGGTCCGCATACACTGGCCGGCCGAAAAGGACAGCTCGGCCGGTCCCGGCAGGAAGCAGAGACGACAGGTGACAGAAGCGATCCTCCTGGTCGGCGGCAAGGGCACCCGGTTGCGCCCCCTCACGGTGCACACCCCGAAGCCGATGGTCAGGGCGGCGGGGGTGCCGTTCCTCACGCATCAGCTGGCGCGAGCGAGAGCGGCGGGCGTGGAACACATCGTCCTGGCCACTTCCTATCTGGCGGAGGTGTTCGAACCGCACTTCGGTGACGGTTCGGCCCTCGGCCTCCACATCGAGTACGTCACGGAGGACGAGCCCCTCGGCACGGGCGGCGCGATCCGCAACGTGGCCTCGCGCCTCCACTCGGCCCCCGACGACCCGGTCCTGATCTTCAACGGCGACATCCTGACCGGCCTGAACATCAGGGCGCTGGTGGACACCCACGAGGCGACGGGCGCGGACGTCTCCCTCCACCTCACGAAGGTCACCGACCCGCGCGCCTACGGCCTGGTCCCCACCGACGAAACGGGCCGCGTCCTGGCCTTCCTGGAGAAGCCCCAGACCCCCGAGGAGATCGTCACCGACCAGATCAACGCGGGGGCGTACGTCTTCCGCCGCTCGGTCATCGACACGATCCCGGCGGGCCGCCCGGTGTCGGTGGAACGGGAGACGTTCCCGGACCTCCTCGCGGCGGGAGCCCACCTCCAGGGCCTGGTGGACTCGACGTACTGGCTGGACCTCGGCACCCCGGCGGCCTTCGTCCGAGGCTCCGCCGACCTGGTCCTGGGCCGCGCCCCGTCCCCCGCGATCCCCGGCCGCTGCGGCGACCGCCT
>NZ_JAWOAI010001030.1:0-1565 GCF_033194735.1 Streptomyces sp. W16 | reverse complement strand
GGTGCCACGGCCGACGTGGGCCGTGCCCGGGCCGCGACTCAGGTCTCGGCGCGCACCATCGACTTGTCGGTGTCCTCGGCCGCGCTGGGCCGCAGTGCGCCGGTGCGGCTGATCCTGCCGTCGGACTTCGCCGCGCAGCCCGGTCGGACGTATCCCGTGCTGTATCTGCTGCACGGCGCGCACGACGACTACACGTCCTGGACCCGGGAGACGGACATCGAGGCCTTCACCGAGGGCCGCGAGCTGATCGTCGCGATGCCGGACGCGGGCCCCACCGGTATCCCCAGCGCCTGGCGCGAGGGCCCCGACTACGAGACCTTCCAACTCCTGGAGGTTCCGGCGCTGTTGGCCCGTGACTACCGCGCGTCCGGCGTGCGCGCGGTCGCCGGGGTGTCCACCGGCGGCTACGGCGCGATGGCGCACGCGGCCCGCCACCCGGGCGCGTTCACCGCCGCCGCGTCCTACAGCGGGATCCTCGACACCACCGCCCCCGGAGTGCCCTCCCTGGTGGACGCCATCGTGGCCCGCGAGAACCTGGCGCCGCGCACGCTGTGGGGCAATCCCCTGCTGGACGGGCTCACTTGGCGGGCCTTCAATCCGCGCGCCCGGGCCGGCGGGCTGCGCGGCACACCGCTGTACGTGTCCAACGGCAGTGGTGTGGCCGGGGGTTCGGGCGACTGGCTGCCCGAGGCGCTGGAGAGTCTGCTGTGGCCCTCCGCGCACAGTTTCACCGGTGTCCTCGCGCTCCTGGGCATTCCGGTCACCACCCACTTCTATCCGGGCGGAGGACACAGCTGGGCCTACTGGAAAGGGGAGTTCACCGCCTCGTGGCCGATGCTCGCCGCCGCGCTGGGGCTACCGGAGTGATGTCGGTGCAGCCGGGGCACGGAACGGAGCGCAGGGGGCGGCCGTCCAACACGGGACGTCCCCCTCGTCCCACGGGCAACGGTCCGTGGGCGAGCCGCCTCCGGGGGAAAGGAGTGTCCGTCGTGGCCGTCCCCACCCCGCGCGGCGTGCCCGTCGATCCCACCGCCGCCTCGGTCCCGCCCGACCTGGCCGAGCTGCTGCGCGCCCAACTGCCGCGCGTAGCCGACGAGGTGGAGGAAGAGGTCCGCAGACAGGTGCCCGAGTACGGGCTGCCGTCCGGTGCCGTCTACCGCGAGAACCTGCGGGCCGGTGTGGTGCAGGCGCTCAGCCTGTTCATCGACCACATCGCGGACCCGAGAGATCAGCGGGCCGCGATGGCCACGACGTACTACGAGATCGGGCGTGGTGTGGCGTTGGAGGGCCGCAGCCTGGACTCGGTGCAGTCCGCGTTACGGGTCGGCGGGCTGCACGCCTGGCGGCTGATGGGGCGGACGGTGGAGGAACTCGGCCTGGACTCGCAGGTGGTGGCCGCGCTCGGCGAGCTGGCGTTCCGGACCGTGCACGAGGTCGCGGAGGCCGCCGCCGCCGGTTACGCGGACGCACGCTCAAGCAGCGCGGACGAGTTGGAGCGGCGGCGCGGACGGCTGCTCGATCTGCTGCTGGGCGACGGGCCGGTGTCCCCGGAGGAGGTGCAGGAC
>NZ_JAWOAI010001029.1:0-1566 GCF_033194735.1 Streptomyces sp. W16 | reverse complement strand
CATGGCGTCCTCGCCAGCGTCACCGGCGCGCCGCCGGCCAGGCCGGCCTGCACGGCGAGGGTGGCCGCCGTGGTGGCGACCAGCGACTCCAGCGGCACCGGCATCGGCCCGCCGGTCCGAACTGCCTTGATGAACGCGGCCAGTTCGGCGTTCTGCCCCTTGTCCCGGGCCTTGGGCAGCCGCGAACTGACCCACTTCTTGGGGCCGTGGACCGAGGCACGGACGAAGTCGTCGAGCTTCAGCACCTTGCCGTCCCCGACCAGGTCAAGGGTCTCCTTGGGGAAGCCGGAGGCGCCGGAGGTGACGTAGCTGATGGTGGCGGTGGAGCCGTCCGGGTAGCGCAGGACGACCTGGAGGTCCTCGTTGCCGGGCGCGGCCGTCGCGTACACGGAGACCGGGTCGGCGTCGAGGAGCCAGCTTGCCGTGTCGATGAAGTGGCCGCCCTCACCGGCGAACCGCGAGCCCTCGGCGCCCTGTTGGAGGTACCAGCTGCCGTGCTGGAGCTTGCCCGCATTGACGAGGTAGCGCAGGCTCGCCGGACCCGTCCGAGCGCCGAACTGCTCCTTGGCCTCCTGGAGCAGCGGTGCGAAGCGGCGGTTGAAGCCCACCTGCAGGCGGTCGTTGCCCGACTCCTCCACCGCCGCGAGTACGCCGGCCAGCTCGTCCTCCGTGAGGGCCAGGGGCTTCTCCACGAACACGGTCTTGCCGGCCAGCAGTGCCTGTCGGGTCAGTTCGGCGTGGGAGCTGTGCCGGGTGACCACGAACACCGCGTCGACGGACTTGTCGCCGAGGACGGCGTCGAGGTCGGTGGTCGCCTGGGCGAAGCCGAACTTCCGCTGCGCGTTGGCCGCGGAGAGCGCCGTCGTGGTGACGACCGTCGACAGCTCGACGCCCTCGCGCCGGGCCAGGTGCGGCAGCAGCATCGACGTCGCGTAGTTGCCGGCGCCGACGAACGCGAGGCGCACCGGAGTCTTGGCGGACCGGGCCGGGGTGGGCGCTCCGCCGCCGGACCGCTTCACTGCGGGAACGGCGACGGCCGGGGCCTCGGCCTCCGCCGCTTCCTCCTTCTGTTCGGGGTACCGGAACAGCACGGCGACGGCCTTGAGTTCGCCGTCCTTCAGCCGCCGGTACGTCTCGACGGCGTCGTCGAAGTCGGCGATGTGGGAGACCAGGGGGTCCACGTCGACCCTGCCCCGGGCGACGAGGTCGAGGAAGCACGCCAGGTTGCGGCGCTCGGTCCAGCGGACGTAACCGATCGGGTAGTCGCGGCCCTCCAGCTCGTACGACGGGTCGTAGCGTCCGGGGCCGTAGGAGCGCGAGAAGCGGACGTCGAGTTCCTTCTCGTAGTACGCGTTCCACGGCAGGTCCAGGCGGCACTTGCCGATGTCGACGACCCGGCCGCGGTCCCGCGCGAGCCGGGCGGCCAGCTCGACGGGCTGGTTGCTGCCGCCGCCGGCGGCGAGGAACACCTGGTCCACGCCGTGGCCGTCGGTGAGTTCGGCGACGGCGGCCTCCACGGCCGGGGACGCGGGGTCGCCGCAGGCCGCGGCGCCCAGGCGCTCGGCG
>NZ_JAWOAI010001028.1:0-1569 GCF_033194735.1 Streptomyces sp. W16 | reverse complement strand
CACGCGAAGCGGGCGGCCAGCAGCAGCCCGGCCGCCGAGGCCAGCGCGAAGAGCGTCGCCGGACGCAGCACCCGCCGCTGCCCGTACTGGTCGATCCAGCGTGAGATCCGCGGCCCGATCGCGGCGGCGGCCAGCGCGATGGTGGCCGACAGGGCGCCCGCGAGCCCGTAGCGCCCGTTGATCTGGGAGACCATCGTGACCACGCCGATCCCCATCATCGACAGGGGCATCCGGCCGAGGAACCCCGCGGCGGAGAAGCCCTTGGAGCCGGGGGCGGCGAACAGGGCGCGATAGGGGCTGGGCACGGGTGACTCCGGTCGAAAGGGCGCGGGGCGGCTCGGTGATGACGCGATGACGGCTCGGTAAGGTGCGAATACGGCTGATACAGCTTACGAGCGAGATGTCCCCGACGCACCTCCCCGGAAGCCCCCGGGTTCGCGGTCCGGCACCCCTCCGTTTCCCGGCTGTCAGTGGCGGGTGGCAGGATCGGAGACATGCCAGACGTGCTCGACGCCACTCCCTACGACGCCCTGCTCCTGCTCTCGTTCGGCGGCCCCGAAGGCCCGGACGAGGTGGTTCCGTTCCTGGAGAACGTGACGCGAGGGCGAGGCATCCCCAAGGAACGCCTCAAGGAAGTGGGGCAGCACTACTTCCTGTTCGGCGGGATCAGCCCCATCAACGACCAGAACCGCGCCCTCCTGGACGCCCTCCGCAAGGACTTCGCGGACCACGGCCTGGACCTGCCGGTCTACTGGGGCAACCGCAACTGGGCCCCGTACCTGACGGACACCCTGCGCGAGATGGTCGCCGACGGCCGCCGCCGCATCCTCGTCCTGGCCACCAGCGCCTACGCCTCGTACTCGGGCTGCCGCCAGTACCGGGAGAACCTCGCCGACTCCCTGGCCGCCCTCCAGGCCGAGGGCCTCGACCTCCCGAAGGTCGACAAGCTGCGCCACTACTTCAACCACCCCGGCTTCCTGGAGCCGATGATCGACGGGGTGCTCGAATCCCTCGCCGACCTCCCCGAGGACGTCCGGGACGGCGCACACCTCGCCTTCTCGACCCACTCCATCCCGACCGCCGCCGCCGACAGCTCCGGCCCGGTCGAGGACCACGGAGACGGCGGGGCGTACGTCGCACAGCACCTGGACGCGGCCCGTCTGATCGCCGACGCCGTCCGCGAACGCACCGGAATCGACCACCCCTGGCAGCTCGTCTACCAGTCCCGCTCCGGCGCCCCGCACATCCCGTGGCTGGAGCCCGACATCTGCGACCACCTGGAGGAGCGCCACGCGGCCGGCGTTCCCGCGGTCGTCATGGCACCGATCGGCTTCGTCTCCGACCACATGGAGGTCCTCTACGACCTCGACACGGAGGCCACGGCCAAGGCCGGGGAACTGGGCCTGCCCGTACGCCGGTCGGCCACCGTGGGCGCCGACCCGCGCTTCGCCGCCGCGATCCGTGAGCTGGTCCTGGAGCGCGCCGCAGTCGAGAGCGGGCAACAGGTCACGCCCTGCGCCCTGGGCGCCCTCGGCGCCGGCCACAACCTCTGCCCGGTGGGCTGCTGCC
>NZ_JAWOAI010001027.1:0-1570 GCF_033194735.1 Streptomyces sp. W16 | reverse complement strand
TACGACGGTCACCGCGCAGCCCGCCTCGCGCGCGGCCGTGGCGAACTCCGCGCCGATCCAGCCGGCGCCGACGACCACGATGTCGTGCTGCCGCGCGAGCACCGGACGCAGCCGCTCGGCGTCGTCCAGGGTGCGCAGCAGATGCACACCGGGGATGCCGTCGGCGCCCGGCAGCCGGATCGGTTCGGCACCGGTGGCGAGGACGAGGACGTCGTAGGGCACCGGGCCCTCGGCGGTGTCCAGTTCGTGGTCTCCGGGGCGCAGGCCCGACACCTCGCGTCCGAGGCGGAGTTCGATGCCGAGTGCCTCGAAGTCGACGTCGAAGGCGGAGCCCTCGGCCTTGCCGAGCAGGACGGCCTTGGACAGCGGCGGCCGGTCGTAGGGCTGATGGGGTTCGGCGCCGATGAGGGTGACGGTGCCGGTGAAGCCCTGTTCGCGCAGGGCGACCGCGGTCTGCACCCCGGCCATGCCCGCGCCGACGACGACCACGCGCCGCCGTGCCCCCGCGCCCTGTCCCCGTGTCTGCTCGCTCATCCGATCACCATAGACACCTGACAAATCGTCAGTCAGGGGGCGCGTTCAGTGACCTGTTCCACAACACTCGTCCCGCTGCCCGGCTGCGACTCCCACTCCCAGGTCTCGTCGAGGCGGATGCGGCCGTCGGACAACTCGACCACTTCGGACACACAGTGCCCGGACGACGTGGTCCCGTCCCGCTTCAACTGCACGTACCGAAAGTCGATCCGGTCCCCCGCGCGCGTGCCGACGAGGCGCCCCCGTACGACGTCGCCGCCCGCGTACTCGGCCCAGATCTCGCCGTCCTGCTCGTGGTACGCGAACCGGGTGCGCGTGCCGACCTGACCTGGGGCCTGATCCACGACGGGGGCGAGGACGAGACCGTCGAGCGAGCGGGCCATGGACAGAGGCTCTCTTACTGGGACAGGTGACAGCGGGCTAGGGTGGCCAACGTACAAGCACTCGCGGGAGTCCGGACGCACCGGGCTGAGAGGGAGGCTGGCGGCCTCCGACCGTACGAACCTGATCCGGGTCATGCCGGCGAAGGGAGGGGCTGGACGCCCATGCCTACACGTACGTCAGACGTCCTCGTCGTCGGGGGCGGAATCATCGGCCTGGTCACGGCCTGGCGCGCGGCCCAACGCGGGTTCGCCACCGCCCTGGTGGACCCCGAGCCCGGTGGCGGGGCCGCCCAGGTGGCCGCCGGGATGCTGGCCGCCGTCACGGAACTGCACTACGGCGAGCAGACCCTGCTCGCCCTCAACCTGGCCTCGGCGCGGCGCTACCCGGACTTCGCGGCCGAGCTGACCGACCTCACCGGCCTGGACCTCGGCTACCGGCGCTGCGGCACACTCGCCGTCGCCCTGGACGCCGACGACCGCGCCCATCTGCGGGAACTGCACACCCTGCAGCAGCAGTCGGGGCTGGACTCGGAGTGGCTGTCCGGGCGCGACTGCCGGCGCCTGGAGCCGATGCTCGCGCCGGGGGTGCGCGGGGGGCTCCGGGTCGACGGGGACCATCAGGTCGACCCGCGGCGGCTGGCGCGGGCGCTGGT
>NZ_JAWOAI010001026.1:0-1570 GCF_033194735.1 Streptomyces sp. W16 | reverse complement strand
CGCCTCCGTGCGCACGCCGGTGCGGGCGCCCTCGCCGGCGGCCAGTTCGACGACGACGTCCAGCGGGCGGGCGGCGCCGCGCAGGGCCGCGTCCATCAGCTCGACCCCGCGCACGGAGTCGACGTAGCAGATGAAGCGGAAGTCGTCGTCCGTGTCGAGCTGGGAGGAGATCCACTTCAGGGCCGCGGGGTCGACGAGTTCGTTCGCCAGGAAGATGCGGTCGATCCCGAACTCCCTTGCCACGCGCACCTGGTGGGGCACGGCGAGGGTGATCCCCCATGCCCCGTGGGCGAGTTGGCGGTGGAAGAGCTGGGGGGCCATCGAGGTCTTGCCGTGCGGGGCGAAGGCGAGGTGGTGGCGGGTCGCGTAGGTCTCCATGAGGCGGAGGTTGTGCTCCAGGCGCTCGGCGGAGAGGGCGAGGACGGGGGTGGTGAAGCCGCCGGTGAAGAGGTTGCGGCGCTCGGCGGCCAGCTCGGTGACCGTGCGGCCGTCGGCGTCCGGGGGGAGGCCCTTGAAACGGTGGTCGACGCGTTCCCCGGCGAGCCGGGCGAGCGCTTCGGTACCGGTGTCGCGGACCATGAGGCCTCCCTGAGCTGGACTGTTGCAATCTCTGCAACCGTCATTGCGTATATCGCTTACCGCTGTCTAACATCTCGCCCAACACCGGGTCAACGGAGCCGCCGCAAACCGGTGCACCGACGAGGAGCCATCACCATCGTGACCGCCGACGGACAGTCCACCGCCGCCCGTGACGTCGTCGACGTCGTAGCGCTGGGCGAGTCCATGGTCACCTTCCTACCCAGCCGCCCCGGCCGCCTCGCCGACGTACCGTCCTTCGACCGCGCCATCGGCGGCGCCGAGTCCAACGTCGCCTGCGTACTGGCGGCGGCCGGGCACAGCGTCCGGTGGGTCAGCCGGGTCGGGGCCGACGGCTTCGGCGACCACCTCGTCGAGACCATCGGCGGCTACGGCGTGGACGTGTCCGCCGTACGGCGTGATCCCGCGCGGCCGACCGGCATCTACTTCCGCACCGCCGGGGACCGGGCCACCGACGCGCACGAGGTGGCGTACTACCGGGCCGGGTCCGCCGCCTCCGCGATGGCCGTGCGCAACGTGGACCTGGCCGCCGTACGGGCCGGGCGGGTGCTGCACCTGTCCGGGATCACCCCGATGCTCTCCGCCGACTGTCTCGGCCTGGTCCGTGAACTGACCGCGCTCCGCGCCCACCGCCCGCTGATCTCCTTCGACGTCAACCACCGCCCGGCGCTGGGGCGTTCGGCCGACGGCCCGAGCGTGCTGCTGGAGCTGGCGCGCGGCGCGGACCTCGTCTTCGTCGGCGAGGACGAGGCCGCCGAGGTCTGGGGGCTCGTCGGGGCCGATGCCGTACGGGCCGCGTTCCCCGACCCCGAGACGCTCGTCGTCAAGCAGGGCGGACGCGGCGCCACCGTCTTCCACAAGAGGCACGTCACCTTCGTGCCCGCGCCGCACGTCGACGTCGTGGCCGCGGTCGGCGCCGGGGACGCCTTCGCTGCCGGGTTCCTCTCCGCGACCCTGCGGGGACTTCCCGTAC
>NZ_JAWOAI010001025.1:0-1576 GCF_033194735.1 Streptomyces sp. W16 | reverse complement strand
CCCGGCATCCCCGCAGCCCACCCCCGCCTCCGCGCCCGCACCCACGCACACCACGAACTCACCCTCGGCACAGGCGCCCACCCGACCCCAGCCCCCTGCCGCCCCCTCCCCGGCCCCCCGCACCGTCTCCGCGGAGGACGACACCCCTGAGGACGACGATCCCGACCTCGACGAGTCGGCCCTCTCCGGCCACGAACTGATCGTCCGGGAACTGGGAGCAACGGTGATGGAGGAGTTCACCAACGAGTAGCCCCGCCTCTGCACCCCGCCCCACCCCAATCCCTCAGGGGCGCGGGGAACTGCGCGACCAGCCCCCACTCACCCGCACTCCGCACCCAACCCAAACCACCCACCCCCAACCCGGCCCCACCCCCCGCCCCGACCCACCCCACCCTCACCGTGACCTAGGCTGACCCCCGTGAAGGTCCTCGTCATTGGTACCGGCGCCCGCGAACACGCCCTGTGCCGTTCTCTGTCCCTCGACCCCGACGTCACCGCGCTGCACTGCGCCCCCGGCAACGCCGGCATCGCCGAGGTCGCCGAGCTGCACCAGGTCGACGCCCTCGACGGCGCCGCCGTAGCCGCGCTGGCCACGGAGCTCGGTGCCGAGCTGGTCGTGGTCGGTCCGGAGGCACCCCTCGTCGCCGGGGTCGCCGACGCCGTGCGCGAGGCGGGTATCCCGGTCTTCGGCCCCTCCGGGGAGGCCGCGCAGCTGGAGGGCTCCAAGGCCTTCGCCAAGGAAGTGATGGCGGCGGCCGGTGTCCCCACCGCCCGCTCGTATGTCTGTACGACCCCGGAAGAGGCCGCGGAGGCTCTCGACGCCTTCGGTGGGCCGTACGTCGTGAAGGACGACGGACTGGCCGCCGGCAAGGGTGTCGTGGTGACCGACGACCTCGACGCGGCGAAGGCGCACGCAGGCGCCTGTGAGCGGGTCGTCATCGAGGAGTTCCTCGACGGACCCGAGGTGTCGCTCTTCGCGATCACCGACGGTGTGACCGTCCTCCCGCTCCAGCCCGCGCAGGACTTCAAGCGCGCCCTGGACGGCGACGAGGGTCCGAACACCGGCGGCATGGGCGCGTACTCCCCGCTGCCGTGGGCCGACCCGAAGCTGGTGGACGAGGTCATGCAGACCGTCCTCCAGCCGACCGTGGACGAGATGCGCCGCCGCGGCACCCCCTTCTCCGGCCTCCTCTACGCCGGTCTCGCGATCACCTCGCGCGGTGTGCGGGTCATCGAGTTCAACGCCCGTTTCGGCGACCCGGAGACCCAGGTGGTCCTGGCCCGCCTGAAGACCCCGCTGGCCGGTGTCCTGCTCGCCTCCGCGAACGGCACCCTCGACGACCTGGCCCCCCTGCGCTGGAGCGAGGACGCGGCGGTCACCGTCGTCATCGCCTCGCACAACTACCCGGGCACCCCGCGCACCGGCGACCCGATCACCGGCCTCGACGAGGTGGCCGCGCAGGACGCCCCGCACGCCTACGTGCTGCACGCCGGGACAAAGTACGACGGCGACGACGTCGTCAGCGCGGGCGGCCGGGTCCTGTCCGTCACGGCGACCGGCACCGACCTCACGCAG
>NZ_JAWOAI010001024.1:0-1581 GCF_033194735.1 Streptomyces sp. W16 | reverse complement strand
GATCGCCGCCGCGCGCGATCACTTCGGGGGCTTCGACGGCATCCTCGTGAGCGTCGGCGGGCCGCCGCCCGGGTTCGTCGCCGACACCACGGACGCGCAGTGGCAGGCCTCGTTCGAGTCGGTGTTCCTGGGCGCGGTACGGCTCGCCCGCGCGGCGGCCGGGGAACTGGAGGCGGGCGGAGTCATCGGCTTCGTGCTGTCCGGTTCGGTGCACGAGCCGATCCCCGGGCTGACGATCTCGAACGCCCTGCGGCCCGGTCTGGCCGGTTTCGGCAAGTCGCTGGCGGACGAGCTGGGGCCGCGCGGCATCCGCGTAGTCGGACTGCTGCCCGCCCGCATCGACACGGACCGCGTGCGCGAGCTGGACGGCCTCTCCGCAGACCCGGAGGCCACCCGCGCGGCCAACGAGTCGCGGATTCCGCTGCGGCGGTACGGGACGGCGGAGGAGTTCGGGCGGGCGGCGGCGTTCCTGCTGTCGCCGGCGGCTTCCTATCTGACGGGGATCATGGTGCCGGTCGACGGTGGGATGCGGCACGGGTTCTGAACCATCCGGTTTCCAGGCCCCTTCAGGACGTACCGCACACGGGTGAGTCCTGGGACGTTCTGTTCCAGGACTCTCCGAGCACGAGCCTGCCGACGGGGCCCGTCGTGGGACTCCGCGCGGGGGAGGCCAATGCTCCCCCGCTGCTGCGGACCCAGGTCTTGCCCACCGGATCCGTGAACTCCAGCCACAGCGATGCCAGTTCGCCGTCCGTGAACCGCGCGGAGGGGAATCGAGCACGCATGCTGTCCCGCAGGGCGGCATCGGGGATCTTGATCTGCCTGCACGGCGCCAGTGCGTACAGATCCCACCAGAGGTGCCTGTCCGGCAGGAACAGACGCATCCGGACGGGATGAGGATTGCCGTTCATCACGACGACCTCGGACGGCGTCCGGTAGAAGTCGACCTGCTCGGCGGAGGCCTTCCGGTCCAGCTCGGGCGCGCGCCGCTCCGCCTCATCGGCCCGCTGCTCTGCTCTGATGCCGAGAATCAGCCCGCCGAGCGCCGCGACGACGGTGAGCAGCGCGCCCACACCTCGTCCGATCTCGGTCCAGGCCGGCGCGGTCGCGGCGGGATCCGCCGGGGCCACACCGTCGGAACCACCCGCAGGAGTCGGCTCGTCTCCCGCCGGTCCGGGCTGCCCCCCACTACTCGCTTCAGCCATGCGCCCGAGGCTATAAGCGCGGCACCCGCCCCGGGAGGACATGATCAGAACAGACAACCACCGGCCCGAACGGAACATCACTGGTCCGATCCGGGTGGCGAACCGTCAGGAAAACAGCCCCGTCAACTCACCCGCTCCGCACGATGCTTGACACCCGTCAGCTGTACCTCCGTCGGGAGTGCCTCCAGGCCCGCCGAGTCGCGGGCGTGGGCCAGGGCGTTGGCCGTCAGGTGGTCGAGGGCGACTCCGGGGTCCACGTGGGGTTCCAGGCTGAGCTGGATGCGGGCCTCGGGTGCCGTGCGGGTGCCGGCGAGCCGCACGTGCGCGTGGGCCACGCCGTCCAGGTCGCCAGCGTCGGTGGCGAGGACGCCCTCCA
>NZ_JAWOAI010001023.1:0-1593 GCF_033194735.1 Streptomyces sp. W16 | reverse complement strand
CCGCCTCCGGCGGACCGCTGCGCGTGAACCACGCCTGCAGCCCCCGCGCCTGCGCCGCGTGCCACGTCGACTGCAGGGTGTGCAGTTCGGCGGGGGACAGGCGCTCCAGCCGGGTCGCGAAGCGGCGGCCCAGGGCCCGTACCAGCTCCAGTGAGGCCAGCGCGTCCGCGCCCGCGTCGTGCGCGCCCTCCAGCGTGACGCCGTAGTGCGCGCACAGGTCGGTGAGGGTGCGGCGGCCCTTGCGGTAGCGGTCCAGGTGTTTGTCCAGGACCCGGGGGTCCAGCACCCGCAGCGCCGTCGCCTCGAACCAGCGGTCCAGCGAGGACGCGCGGTGCCTGCGCAGCTCGCGGTCCAGCAGCGTCAGGTCGAACGGTGCGTTCATGACCACCAACGGGCGTCCCATGGCCGCCTGTTCGGCCAGCTCGTCGGCTATCTCGTGCATCACCGGCGCGGGCCAGCGGCCGTTGCGCTGCAGATGCTCATCCGTCAGTCCATGGATCGCCGTCGCCCCTTCGGGTACCGGCACCCCCGGGTTCACCAGCCACCGGGAAACCCGGGGACGGGTACCGGGGGCGTCCTGGACGACGACGGCGGCCGACACGATCCGGTCGGTCTCCACATCCACGCCCGTGGTCTCCGTGTCGAACGCGGCCAACGGGCCCTCGTACCAGCACGTCATACGTACACAACTCCTCGTTCACCCACGGCAGCTGACGCACCGTCTTCTGCCTGTTTGGTGATACCCGGGCTGTTTGCGCCGTACGCCGGAAGGAGACAACAGGAGTACGGGTCTTTGCAGTTCAGCGACCCGGCACAGGGATACACCTGAACTTGGAAGGCTGTTGGTCATGGTGATAGCGCAGCCCGAGCGGGGCGGGCTGCTGCCCGAACGGACGGCACCCCATCGCGGATCACTCGCCACCACCGCCTGCATGGAAACGTTGCAGGTGGGCTATCTGCACGCCGTCGCCGCCGCGGCCGGCTGCTCGTTGTCGCAGCCCTTTCCGGACAACGGCATCGACTGGCACGTCAGTCACGGCTCGCCCGGGCACACGGTGGACGACGAGGTCACCATAAAAGTGCAGCTCAAGTGCACTTACCAGATCCCGCCGAATCCGCCGGGACGTTCCTTCTCCTTCACGCTCGACAACGACCATCTGCGCAAGCTCGCCCGCACGCCGGTCTCGGTGCACAAGATCCTGGTCGTGATGCTCGTCCCGCGTTCCCAGGACGACTGGCTGCGCGCCAGCCACGACCGGCTCGACCTGCGGCACTGCTGCTACTGGGTCAACCTCGCCGGTCACGCGATCACCGGCCGGACCCGGACCACCGTGCGCATACCGACCGCGCGCATCTTCGACGACCGGGCCCTGTGCGAGATCATGACGCGGGTCGGGACGGGAGGCAGGCCATGAGGGACCGCTCGGTCGAGGAACACCTGCGGTCGGTACGACCGCATCCCGTGGACGACACGTTGTGGGACCGTGCGCCGGAAGCCGACGAGGTCGACCCCGCCGTCCTCAGCGCCCTGCTGCGCCGGCACGGCTGGCAGCGGCGCGGCGGCGCCCCCGGACGGTACGGCCGCTGGACCCC
>NZ_JAWOAI010001022.1:0-1595 GCF_033194735.1 Streptomyces sp. W16 | reverse complement strand
CGCTGTCGGGCGAGCCGGTGGAGGTGCCCGCGCTCGGTCTCGTCGAGGCCGAGAACGTGGGCGAGCGCGTCGAGGATCTGCCCGGAGGGCTGGGTCGCGCGGCCCTGCTCCAGGCGTACGTAGTAGTCCACGCTGACTCCGGACAGGTGCGCGACCTCTTCGCGGCGCAGCCCTTCGACCCGGCGACGGCTGTCGACGGGGATGCCGACGGCCGCCGGGTCGACCCGGGAACGCCGGGTCCGCAGGAAGCCCGCAAGATCGTCCATGCTCCCAAGTATGGCCTCGGTGCCCCCAAATGCGGCCTCGGTCAAGGCACTTGAAGGTGGTCCTGCCGATACCAGGAAGTCCCGTCCGACGGAAGAGGCGCCCCTGTACGACGCGACCTCCGCGGCCGAGCATCTGTGGCGACACACCTTGTTGAAGGGAGCTGAGGGGAACAGCCATGAAGACACTCATCGTCTACGCCCACCCCGAGCCGCGTTCGCTGAACGGCTCACTGAAGGACCTCGCCGTATCCACTCTCGAAGCCGCCGGGCACGAGGTGCGGGTGAGCGACCTGTACGCGATGGACTGGAAGGCCGTGGTGGACGCGGCGGACTTCGGCGAGCACGCCACGAACCCGCTGCGGGTGGTGCCGAGTTCGGCCGGGGCGTACGACGCCGGCGCGCTCACGCCCGACGTGGCGGCCGAGCAGGAGAAACTCCTGTGGGCCGACACGGTCGTCTTCCAGTTCCCCATGTGGTGGTACACCATGCCGGCGATCCTCAAAGGCTGGGTGGACCGGGTGTTCTCCTTCCACTTCGCGTACGGAGTCGGAGTGCACGACGAGACGCGGTACGGCGAGCGTTTCGGTGAGGGGACGCTGCGGGGGCGCCGGGCGATCCTGTCGGTGACCGTCGGGGGCCCGGAGTCCCACTACACCGATCGCGGGATCAACGGTCCGATCGAGGACCTGCTGTTCCCGATCCACCACGGGATCCTGTACTACCCGGGTGTGGAGGTGCTGCCCCCGTTCGTGTTGTACGGCACCGACAAGATCACCGGCAGCGACTTCGAGGACGCCGCGAAGGCCTGGCGGGAGCGGCTGCTGTCGCTGGAGACGACCGAGCCGATCGCGTTCCGGCGCCAGAACTTCGGTGACTACGAGATCCCGTCACTGCGGCTGAAGGAGGGCCTCGAAGCGCCCGGCCGCAAGGGGTTCGGGCTGCATGTGCGCGGTTAGGGCCTGTCCGGCGGATCCTGTCGCAGACGCGGGGTCTGGCACGCCCTCCCCCACTGCCCTAAAGGCGTGGGGGGACCCCCAGCGGCGTTGTCGTCGGTTGTCGACGCTCCGCGTCGACGCCCTCCTCCGCCTTGCAGTTGGACGCACCAGACCCCGCTCACCGGCGCTGATCAGGTGCCGCTGCTTTCCTGCGACCTGATCCGCCGGACAAGCCCTAGCCGCCGGGTACGGGCAGCGTCACCGCTCACCGGTCACGGGCGGCTTCGTCGGGCGGGAGCACCTCGCACAGCGCCTCCAGCGCGGCGCCGAACGCGGCCTCCGAGGGCGTCGCGTAGCCCACGACGAGGCCGTCCTGAGCCACCGCCCCCGGCGC
>NZ_JAWOAI010001021.1:0-1601 GCF_033194735.1 Streptomyces sp. W16 | reverse complement strand
GCACCGGGGCGTGACACAGGCGGCCGACCGCCTACGGGCACTGCGCGCGGAGCGCCTCCCCGTCCAACTCGGCGGCGCGGCAGGCACCTTGGCGGGGTACGCGGAGTACGCCCGCCTCGACGGCGCGGACGGCACGCCCGAGCCACAGGGCTCCGATGGTCCGGAAGGCTTCGACGCACGGCGTTTCACCGCCGGGCTCCTGGCCGAGTACGCCCGCCAGACCGGCCTGGCCGAGCCCGTGTTGCCCTGGCACACCGAGCGGACCCCGATCGCCGCGCTGGCCGCCGAACTCGCTCTCGCCGCAGGCGCGTTGGGGAAGATCGCGGTGGACGTGCAGAGCCTGTCGCGCACCGAGACGGCGGCGGTGGCCGAACCCGCGGCGGCCGGCCGGGGCGTGTCCTCCGCCATGCCGCACAAACGCAATCCGGCGCTGGCGACTCTCGTACGCGCCGCCGCGCTCCAGGTGCCCGCCGCGGCCTCGGTGCTGGCCCTGGCGATGCTGTCCGAGGACGAGCGCTCGGCCGGTGCCTGGCACGCCGAGTGGCTGCCGCTGCGCGACTGTCTGCGGCTGACCGGTGGCGCCGCCGCCACCGCCCGTGAACTGGTCGAGGGGCTCCAGGTGTTCCCGGACCGGATGCGTGACAACCTCGGCCTGACCGGCGGGCTCGTCGTCTCCGAGCGGCTCGCGGTGGTGCTGGCCCCGGTGCTCGGCAAGGTCACCGCCAAGGACGTGGTGAGCCGCGCCGCACGGCGGGCCGCCGACGGGGGCCGCCCCTTCGCCGAGGAGCTGGCCGGGGCCCCGGAGCTGGCCGGGGTGCTCACGCGGGAACAGGTGGCGGAGCTGCTGAATCCGGCGCACTACACGGGGATGGCCGGCGAACTGGTCGACCGGGCACTGCGGTGGGGACCGCAGGGCGCGCGCACGGCCGCCGACAACTGAGAGGACGGCAGGCACCACACGGACCGGAAGTGAGGCCGGTCCGGCAGACCACGCGGGACAAGCAGGGGGACGAAGGGAAACCGACCACACATCTCCCGGTACGGCCGGGACTGCTCAAGGAGCTTCTATGCGCACTGCGTTGGTTCTCGGTGGTGGTATGGCGGGCCTGCTCGCGGCCCGGGTCCTGAACGACCACGCCGACGACGTGATCGTCCTCGAACCCGACGACATCGCGGTGGACCGGCCGCGGCAACGGCGCGGCGTGCCGCAGAGCGCGCACGCGCACATCCTGCTCGGCCGCGGCCGGCAGATCCTGGACGACCTCTTTCCCAAGCTGTTCGACGAGATGATCGGCAACGGCGCGGAACTGCTCGACTTCGAACGGGACGGCGGCTGGTACGCCGACGGGCTGCGCCGGGTGGCGGTGCCGGGCGACGACATGCTGAGCATGACCCGCCCGTTCCTCGAATGGCATCTGTGCCGCGCGGTGCTCGCCCTGCCGGGGGTGCGGTCGCTGCGGGCCCGGGCGGTCGGCCTCACCCTCACCGACGGCCGGGTGGACGGGGTGCGGATCGCCGAGGTGGACGACAGCGGCGCGGGGAGCCCCGACCGCTCGGAACGGCTCGCCGCCGATCTGGTCGTCGACGCCACCGGACGGTCG
>NZ_JAWOAI010001020.1:0-1606 GCF_033194735.1 Streptomyces sp. W16 | reverse complement strand
CTGGAGGGACGCGGCCAGCGCGGGGCCCACCCGGCCGGCGCCGACGACGCCGACGGCGAGCCGCGCGGGGCGGTCCTTGGGCTCTGGCTGTTGGAATGTGCTCACGCGAGTGCGGCCTTCCCGTTCCAGTCCGCTCCGGGTACCGGACGATTTCTCGTCATGTTAACGCGATCGGTTCGAGAGGCGTCCGGTTGTCCACAGGCTGTGGGTTGTCGCACAGCCCCGGCGCACCGGAGAGCCGGTGGAAACCCGGGTGCTCGCACGGACGTGCGCCAGGCATCATCCGGAGCATGAGCGATGCGGCGGAGCAGAGTGACCAAAGTGGCCAAGAGGCAGAGCCGACTACCGAGGAGGAGCAGATCCAGGAGCGCCGTAAACGGCGTATCCGCGCGATCCGGAGCGCGGAGCGCGTACTCGCGCGCCTCGGCTTCCTTGACCCCCTCCGGGAGCGGCTCGCCTTCGTGCAGGAGGCGGCCGAACTGTACGACCTGGACGAGGCGTCGGACATGTACGGCACCGGTGTCGTCGAGACCCTGGAGAAGCGGGTCGCCGAACTGCTCGGCAAGGAGGCCGCCGCCTTCTTCCCCACGGGCACGATGGCGCAGCAGGTGGCCCTGCGCTGCTGGGCGGGCCGCACCGGCAACCCGACGGTCGCCCTGCACCCGCTGGCCCACCCCGAAGTGCACGAACGGGACGCCTTCAGCCAGGTCAGCGGTTTGCGCCCGGTCCATGTGACGAGCGAGCCCCGGCAGCCGACCGCCGACGAGGTGCACGACTTCCCGGAGCCCTTCGGGACGCTGATGCTCGAACTGCCCCTCCGGGACGCCGGTTTCGTCCTGCCCTCCTGGGAGGAGCTCTCCGCCCTCGTCGACGCCGCGCACGAACGCGACGCGGTGGTCCATTTCGACGGCGCCCGCCTGTGGGAGTCCACCTCCCACTTCGGCCGCCCGCTCGACGAGATCGCAGGCCTGGCGGACAGCGTCTACGTGTCGTTCTACAAGTCCCTCGGCGCCCTCGGCGGCGCCGCACTCGCCGGCCCGAAGACCCTGATCGACGAGGCGAAGACGTGGCGGCACCGCTACGGAGGCATGGTCTTCCAGCAGTTCCCCAGCGCGCTGACGGCACTCGCGGGCCTGGACCTGGAGCTGCCCCGGCTGCCCGAGCAGGTGGCCCACGCGCGCGTGATCGCCGAGGCGCTGCGCGAGGGGTTCGCCGCGGCCGGTGTGCCATGGACCCGCGTCCATCCAGAAGAGCCGCACACACACGACTTCCAGGTCTGGCTGCCGTACGACCGCGACGCCGTCACGGAGGCCGCGATCCGGCAGGCGGAGGAGACGAGGACCGCTCTCTTCTCCAACCCCTGGAACGCGAAGGGTCCGGGGGTGGCGGTCACGGAGGTCTACGTACGGGCCGCCGCCCTGGAGTGGACGGCCGACGACGTGAAGGCGGCGGTCGCGGACTTCGTGGTCCTCCTGAAGGAGGAGACGGCCCGCCAGAAAGCGGCGGGGCCGGTCGGCGGATGAAGGCGGGGGCCGCCGGCCATGGGGGCGCGCACAGCGGTCGAGGGGCTGCCGGCCGACGGAACACGTGAGCACGCCGTCAACAG
>NZ_JAWOAI010001019.1:0-1615 GCF_033194735.1 Streptomyces sp. W16 | reverse complement strand
TGCCGGGCCAGCAACTCCGGGGCCAGGGACGCCGGTTCGGTCGGGAGGGGGTCGAGGCCCGCGGCCTGGCGTGGGGTCAGGCGCGGGAGGAGTTCGGCGGCGGCGCGCGGATCGCCGTAGGTCGCGCGCAGTATCCGGATGCGGACCCCTTCGGGGAGCGCGGGATCGAGGTTTCGCCCCGTGTCGATGCGCGACGGTGGCGAAGTGCGGTCTAGAGAAGTGGGGTTCACCGGAGTCAGCACACAACTGACGTTACTGGCGAGTTAATTCACCCGTAAAGACCGGCGATTTCGCCGATGCGGCGCGCGTAGACCCCCGCTGACACTCCTGACAACCCCACCCGTATCAGGAGGCATCATGCAGCGCCACAAGCGTCGCATCGCCACGGCCCTGTCGGCCGTGACCACCTCGCTCCTTCTGTCACTCTCCCTGGCCTCGACGCCCGCTCAGGCGGCGAGCCACAACCCGATCGTGTTCGTGCACGGTCTGAGCAGCGACTCCACAAGCTGGGACGACTGGATCGCGGACTTCGAGGCGGACGGCTACTCGTCCTCCGAGCTGTACGCGATCTCGTACGACTGGACGAAGTCGAACGTCACGACCGCTTCGACGCTGTCGACCTACATCCAGTCCGTCCTCGCCAGCACCGGCGCCTCGAAGGTCGACCTGGTGGTCCACTCCATGGGTGCGCTCAACAGCCGCTACTACCTCAAGAACCTCGGCGGGACCTCGTACGTCGACGACTTCGTGTCGGTCGCCGGGGTGAACCACGGGACGAGCATCGCCTCGCTCTGCGGCTGGCTGTACACGTCCTGCAAGGAGATGCAGACGGGAAGTTCGTTCCTCACTGCGCTCAACTCCGGTGACGAGACGCCGGGCAGTGTGTCGTACGCGGCCTACTGGTCGGACTGCGACGAGGCGATCAACCCGGACACCTCGGCCGAGCTGAGCGGCGCGACCAACGTCGACGTCGGGTGCATCTCGCACACCGACATGAACAACGACCACGGCGTCTACGAGCAGGTCCGGGACTTCATCTCCTGATCCCGGCCCGGCTCCGTCCCCGGCGGCAGCGGGGGTGGTCAAGGGCGGCAGGGGGGACAATCCCGGTAGGGACCGGTTTCCGGCCGGTCCGGCCCGGGAGGTCGCCATGCCGCTACGGTCCGCAGGCTCCGGCACTCTGCCGCGGGACGCCGTCCACCACCCGCTGTTCGCCCGTTACTACGCCCGTTTCAGTGTGAGCGCCGAGTCACGCTTCGGCCTGTCCGGGATGCGGGACCGGCTGCTCGCCGGGCTCTCCGGGCGGGTGATCGAGATCGGGGCCGGGAACGGCCTCAACTTCGCGCACTATCCGAGCGCCGTCTCGGAGATCGTCGCGATCGAGCCCGAGCGGACTCTGCGGCAGCTGGCCGTGGAGTCCGCGCTCCGCTCCGAGGCGCCCGTCGACGTGGTGCCGGGCGCGGCGGAGAAGCTGCCCGTCAAGAGCGAGGCCTTCGACGCGGTCGTGCTCTCGCTGGTGCTGTGCAGCGTGCGGGATGTGCCGCGGGCGCTCGGGGAGGCACGGCGGGTGCTGCGGCCCGGCGGAGTCGTGCGCTTCTTCGAGCACGGCCGGGGC
>NZ_JAWOAI010001018.1:0-1619 GCF_033194735.1 Streptomyces sp. W16 | reverse complement strand
GCCGGCGACCAGCCGGTCGCCCGGGCCAGCTCACCCTGTCCGGCCCGCCCGTCCTTCTCCAGCGCCGCCAGCAACTCGGCGTCCCCCGGCCCCGGTTGACGCGGCACCCCCGCATATCCGGAACCGGCCTGCTCGCGCAGGACCCGCGACTGCTCCGCGTCGAGCGCGTCCGCGCTGCGCCGCCAGTTCGTCGGGCCGCCCAGATACATGTGCAGCAGACAGTGCGCGGACACCGCGGTGATGCCGCCGGTGCGCGGAATGTCGTGCAGGAGAAGGGAGTTGGCGCCCGACGCGTCGGTGGGCGCGTGGACGACCGCCACGATCTCGGTGCCGCCGGAGGCGAGTTTCACCCAGGACGTGTCCGGGCGCCGTACCAGAGCGTGGGCGATGTCCTGTGCCGAGCGCGCCGCCGCGGTGAGCCGCACCAGCCACTGCGTACGGCCCGCCTGGTGCGGGTCCGTGAGTCCGACGACACGCAGTGCGGCCCCGGTGCGCAGCCGGGCGTAACGCCGCGCGACGGTCTGGGCCGAGACGCCGAGGACCGCGGCGATCCGGCTGAAGGGTGCCCGGCCGTCGATGTGCAGGGCGTGGATCAGTCCGCGGTCCAGGTCGTCCGGCGGGTTCGCGGTCATGTCCCCCGACGGCCGGTCAGAGGTCGAACTCGTGCGGCGGCAGGTCGAGGGTGAAGCAGGCCTCGCGGACCACGGCCTGCTCGGTCTTGTCGAAGTCGCCGTCCGCACCACCGATCACGATGCCGATCTGGATCACGGCACGCGCTTCGGCGGGCTTCTTCTTCGCCTTGGCGATCTCCTGCAACACGCTGACCTTGCCGAAGGCGAAGTCGGCCGTCAGCTTGTCCAGGTTCGCGTCGAAACGGCGCTGGAGGTCCATGGCATCGAAGTTCTGCAGCACCTCGTTGCTCGCGATGAGCTGGGCGACGCGCTGGCGCTCCGACGGGTCGACCGTGCCGTCAGCGGCGGCCACGAGTGCGCACATCGCCATGCTCGCGTCGCGGAACGCCCCGCTCTTCAGGTCGTTCTTCTTCGCCACGAGCTGGGTCTGCATCGTCGACGCGGACTCCTTGAAGCGGTCCCACAGGGCCATGCGAACTCCATGTGTAGTAGTCGTACGTCATGCAGTATTCGTGCGTCATGCAGTGGTCGTGTGTATACAAATCCGTGTCCGTAGCACCGTGGAAACTCCCCGGACAGGGGAGAAGTTCCGGCCGCCTAGACTGGGGCGGTTCGTGCGAAAGGAACGGCCAGGACAGGAGGCGACGACGGTGCGGACAGCCGACCGAGGCTTCGACGATCCGTCGGCCGACGTGCTCGCGGACGCCGCCGCGGCCTTCGGTCTCCTGGCCTCGCCCGCGCGGCTGCACATCGTGTGGGCGCTGGCCCAGGGCGAGAGCGATGTCACCGGGCTCGCGGAGCGGGTCGGCGGCGCGCTGCCCGCGGTCAGCCAGCACCTGACCAAACTGAAACTCGCCGGCCTGGTCCGCTCCCGCCGCGAGGGCCGCCGTCAGGTGTACTTCGTCGACGACCCCGACGTGGTCGACGTGGTCCGGCTCGCGGTCGCCCGCCTCACCGACCGCGCCGACCGCGATGTGCCCGCCCCCC
>NZ_JAWOAI010001017.1:0-1629 GCF_033194735.1 Streptomyces sp. W16 | reverse complement strand
CTGCTCGGAGGCGGCGGCCCGCGAGGTCGCCGCCGGGACCGCCGACGAGGCGGTCGTGTGCTGCTGGACCGGCACGGGCGCGTCGATCGCCGCGAACAAGGTGGCGGGCGTACGGGCGGCACTGTGCACGGACGCCTACACGGCGGACGGCGCACGCCGCTGGAACGACGCCAACGTACTGGCCCTCGGCCTGCGGCTGACGTCCGAGCCGCTGCTCAGGGAGATCCTCGACGCCTGGTTCGCGGCGGAGCCGAGCGCGGACGCCGACGACCGGGAGAACGTGGCCCGCGTCGGCCGGCTCGACCTGAACAGGACTACTCCGTAAGCGAGTTCGCGTACTAGGGTGCGGCCCCGATCGCCTGCCGGAGCGCCTGGCGGCAGGCCGTGATGGCGGGGTGGGGGCCGCGTCCGCTGCGTACGGCGGTGAACAGGGAGCGGGTGCGATGGCCCTCGGGGAGCTCCCGCAGCGCGACGGTGGGCGGGCGGCCGTTCCACGCGAGGTCCGGCAACAGGGCGGCGGCATGGCCCAGTTCGGCCAGCCTCAGGTGCAGTACCAGGTCGGCGGACTCGAAGCGCACATCGGGTTCGAAGCCCACGGTGCGGCACAGCGCGGTGGCCCAGTGCCGGGCGGGTGAGCCCTCGGGTTCCATGACCCAGGGGTGGTCGGCCAGCGCCCGGAGTGCGTCCATCGGTCCGGTGTCCTGGCCGTCGGGTCTCGGTGTGGCCAGGCGCAGCGGGTCCTCGCAGAGGGGTTCCTGTTCGAGTTCGGCGGGCCGGGGGTGCGGGTTGCCCGGGTACTCCTCGGTGACGACGAGATCGAAGTCGCGGGCGAGCAGCGCGGGCAGCGCCTCGCTCGGCTCGGCCTGGGTGACCTCGACCCGCAGGTGGGGGTGGGCGTCGCGCAGCAGCGTCAGCGCGGTCGGCACCAGGGCGAGCGCCGCGGTCTGGAAGGAGGCGATGCGCAGCGTGCCGATGAGGTCGGTGAGGGAGGTGGCGATGTCCGCCTCGGCCTCCTCCAGCCGCTTGAGCACGGCCTCGGTGTGCGCGACGAGGATCTCCGCCTGCGGGGTGAGCCGCACCCGGCGCCCCACGGGCACCAGCAGCGGGACGCCGACCTCGGATTCGAGCTGCGTGAGCTGCTGGGAGACGGCGGAGGGGCTGTACGACAGTGCGGCGGCGACGGCGGCCAGCGTGCCGCGGTGCTTCAGCTCGCGCAGGAGGCGCAGTCGGTGCAGATCGAACACCACCGGCCTCCATCGGTCAGTTTCTCTGACGAATACCGTTCGAAAACATGCGCTGGACTAATCATACAATTGATCACACGCTGATCACGTGTCCAAGACTTCTCTCCTCTCCGGCAGCTCCGCCCCGCGCCGCCTGCCCTGGTACGTCAGATCCGTCGCCCGGACCTGGACCTGCGCGCCGCCTCCGGCCGAGGTGCGGGACTTCCACGCCGGACTGCCCGGCTACGCGCCCACCCCTCTGACCGAACTCCCCGCCCATGGACCGAACGCGGCCGACCTGTCTCCGCCGCCCGACTCACGGCCCGACTCGCCGGAACCGGGCTGCCGTTGCCGGACGGACACGCGGCACTGCCTCTGCACCCCTGGCAGTGGCGCGAGATCCGAC
>NZ_JAWOAI010001016.1:0-1642 GCF_033194735.1 Streptomyces sp. W16 | reverse complement strand
GACGCTCTTCCGATCTCGGGGTGCTCAACCGGTGGGCCAGGGGCCGCTGTTCGCGCAGCGCCCACAGGGTGACGATCCAGGCGGCGGCGCCCCGGTAGACCTGCCCGGAGTCGCCGACGACGGTGATCTCGTCGAGGGTGGCGCGATGGTCGAGCGCGGGGAAGCGCTGCCGCGCCTCTTCGGAGGACGCCGGCACCAGTTCCAGGGGCACCAGCTGCGGCTGCCGTACGAGCCAGTCGCGCAGGAAGGTGCAGAGGGAACAGTCGGCGTCGTACAGGACGGTGAGCCGGCGGACCGGGGTCGCCCGGTCCGCCGGGGCGGCTGCCACCGCGCTCACGCCCCGACCCAGTCCTGCGGCGCGACGGGCGGCACCTGCTCCCGCTCCATGACCCCGCGCCGCCGGATCTTGTTGAGCACGTACACGTTGCCCAGGTGCATCACCCCGAGCACCAGCAGCACCACACCCACCTTGGTCGACAGGGCCTCGAAGATCCCCCGGGTGTCCTCGATGGTGCCGTCCCCGCTGAGGTACAGGGCGACGAACCCGAGGTTCACGAGGTAGAAGCCCACTACGAGGAGGTGGTTCACGGCCTCCGCGAGTTTTTCGTTCCCCCGTAGGACGTCGGCGAGGAAGATCCGCCCGTTGCGGCTGAGCGTGCGGGCCACCCAGATGGTGAGTCCGATGCTGACGATCAGATAGATGACGTAGGCGACGACCGTGCGGTCCATGCGCCTCCCCCTTCTTGAACGCGTTCAAAAGCGCTGACAGGAGAGACTGTAGAGGTGTTTTTGAACGCGTTCAACTTGCTTGCGCTGGGAGCTGCGTCACACCCGCCGCGCCAGCTCCGGCCGCTTCGAGTAGTCCGTGAACCCGATGACGTTGCCCCAGGGGTCGGCGATCTCGACGGTCCACCCGGTGGCCACGGAGAAGGGCGCGTCGAGCAGTGCGATCCCGGCGGCGGTGAGGCGCTGAGCGGCCTTCCGGGCGTCCGGCACCTCCAGCCATGCGCGCGGCGAGGGCCAGGGAGGTGGCCTGTGCCCGAGCCCGTCCTCGTGCCGCAGGAGAACGCCCGGCGTCTCGCCACCGACCTTCAGGATCGCGATCCCGGCCTCGTCGAGCCGGAACCCCACCGTGAATCCCGCGCGTTCGTAGAAGGGGACGGCCTCGGCGAGGTCCCCTACGGGGAGGAGGAGGTTGTCGAAGCCGAGCAGTTCGTACGACTCTTCATCTGACATGTCGTCAGGTTAGGGCGATGATCGGCAAAGGCCGGGGATTGTTGGCCGCAGGCGCGTTCGCATAATGTCGCGCGCATGGCAGATGTGGATGTGTTCGCGGGCGTCCGGCTGCTCGGCCCGCCGGAGGCGGACGGTGAGTACATCGCGCTGAGCGAGCACGAGACGGTGCACCTGCACGAGTACACGCGGATCTACGCCGTGCCCGGCCTCTACGAGCATGTCGTCCAGGAACTGCTCCAGTGCACCTCACCACAGGTCGCGGCGGCGGGCTTCCTGCGGGCGGTCGAGAGTCTCGGGCTGGAGCCGGGCGCGCTGACGGTCCTCGACGTGGGGTCCGGCACAGGGCTGGTGGGTGAGCTGGTGCGGCGCGGCGGTGTGGCCCGGGTGGTCGGGGTCGACGCGCTGC
>NZ_JAWOAI010001015.1:0-1666 GCF_033194735.1 Streptomyces sp. W16 | reverse complement strand
ACCGACGCCCGCCGCGCCGCCTCCGCCCGCCGCGCCCGTGAGCGTGGCCGCACCCCCCTGTTCGACCAGTACGAGGACGGCGAGCGGCCCCGCGCGGCCAACGAGTGACCAGGCAAGGAACGGATTTCCAAGCACCCTGAGGGGGATGCTAGAGTTTCATTCGTTGCAAGGGCCTGTGGCGCAGTCTGGTAGCGCACCTCGTTCGCATCGAGGGGGTCTGGGGTTCAAATCCCCACAGGTCCACACAGCAACGAGATCCCGTCCGATCGGAAGATCGGGCGGGATCTTTGCTTTGGCCCCCGGTGTTCCCGGGCCGGACCAGCCCGGACTCGTAGGCGTGGACGACGGCCTGGACGCGGTCGCGCACTCCCAACTTGGCCAGTACCCGGCTGACATGGGTCTTGACGGTGCCTTCGGTCAGGTGGAGACGGCCGCCGATCTCCGCGTTGGAGAGGCCGCGGGCGATGAGCACGAGCACTTCGCTCTCGCGCCCGGTCAGGGGGTTCGGGCCGCCGACGGAGGCCAAGCCCGGTGTGCCCGCCCAGATCCCCTTCGACTCGTACGCGACCACCACCGCCCTCGTCAACGGCCGTTGGGCCGTCGGCCACAGTGGAGCGGCGCACGGCGTCGACACCGACATCGACTGGTTCCCGGACCTGGACTGGACGGCGGTCATCCTCTCCAACCACGACGTGCCCGGCTCCGGTGCGACCCCTGGCCTCGCGGCCACCGCCCGCGCTCTCGTCACCGGTCAGTGAGGGCGTCGACACGGTCGGGGTCGAAGAGTGGGCCGGTGTTGGTCACGGTCAGCCGGTCCTCCCCGGCGTGGCCAACACCATGGTGATCGCCGTCCTGAACGACGAGGTGAGATCGGCCTGCGCCGTTCCCTGGGCGCCACGATCGCCATCGGCGCGTTCCGGGCGCGTCCGTCCCGGCAGGTATGGCTGCCCCTACCTCCGCTTCACCCCCTGGACCCATGGTCCGCAACTGCCCCGCCTCCTACGGTGATCCGTATGCGTACTGTGTGGCAGGCCCTGGCGGGGCGCGGGTTCCTGTGGTCGGTGTGGCCCTGGCGGGCCGTGCTGTATCTCGGGAGCGGAGCCCCGGCCGGGGCTGTCGTGCTGGTGCTGCTGCTGGCCGGGGTGGTCGGCGGGGGTCTGTTGGCCGTCGTGCTGGTGGGGATACCGCTGCTCGTGCTGACCGCGCTCGCCGGGATACCCGTCGCCGTGGCCGAGCGGTACCGGCTGCGGATCGTAGACCAGGAGCCGGTGCCGGGCCCCCACCGGGTACCGGACCGGCCGGGGTTGCGCGGCTGGCTGACGACCCGGCTGCGGGAGCGGGCGACCTGGCGGGAGTTGGCGTACACGCTGCTGTTCGCGCTGGTGCTGTGGCCGCTCGACGCGTTCGTGCTCGCGGTCGGGCTCGGCGGCCCGTTGGCCATGCTGGGCACGCCCGCGCTGATGGGGGACGGCGAGGTGAAGGTGCTCAAGCTGTGGACGGTCACCACCTGGCCGTCCGCCGCCGGGGTCGCTCTCCTCGGGCTCGTGCTGCTGGCGCCCGGGCTCTACGCCCTCGGGGCCGTCGCCGGGGCGCGCGCCGAGCTGACGCGGCTGCTGCTGGCGCCGGAGGAGGGGGAGTTGGGGCGACGCGTCGTCGAACTCGCCCG
>NZ_JAWOAI010001014.1:0-1668 GCF_033194735.1 Streptomyces sp. W16 | reverse complement strand
GGCGATGCCCCGGCCGATGCCGCCGCCCGCGCCCGTGACCAGGGCGACCTGGCCCGTCAGCAGGCCGCTCACGGGCGGCACAGCCCGGCGATACGGACGGCCTCGGACGGGTAGCGGGCGGTCAGTTCGGTGGCGTCGCCGTGCTCGTAGCCCTCGTAGGTGAAACCGGGCGCCATCGTGCAGCCGAAGAACGTCCACGCGCCGTCCGCCACCACCCGCGCCCCCATCCAGGTGCCGGCCGGCACGGTGAACTGGAGGTGCTGGCCGTCGGTGATGTCCGGGCCCAGGACCGCCGTGCGGGAGGTGCCATCCGGGGCGAGGAGCAGGAGTTCGAGCGGATCGCCGAGGTAGAAGTGCCAGACCTCGTCGCTGGGCAGGCGGTGCAGGGCGGAGTAGTCCGGTGCGGCGAGGAGGGCGACTATCGCCGTGCCCTCAGGGCGGCCGTCGGACCGTTCCGGGCCCGCCCAGGTACGGCGGAACAGGCCCCCCTCGCGGGGGATCGGCTCCAGGCCGTAGTGGGCGACGAGGTCTTCTGGGGTCACTCCGGCAGGCTACGGGAAGGCCACCTCGCGAGGGAGAAACGCCAGTTGGGCGTGCTTTTCGGGGAGGAACACATCCGGGATGTCGATCTCCGGAAGGACGACCCTCGGCCCCGCCACGAACCCCTGCCGCAGGAAGCGCGCGATCGCCTTCTCGTTGCGCACATCCGGATCGACCACGATCCGGCGCCGGTCCAGACCGAGCAGGACATACCCGGCGAGGACGCCCATCAGCGCCGCCGACCAGCCGGGGCGTACGCCGTCCGGTCCGGCGGGGGCGAGGAGGAGGTGGATGCCGATGTCTCCGGGCCGTACGGCGTAGCAGTCACCGACGCGGTCGGCGGCGGGCTCGTAGGTCTGCAGGAGGGCGACCGGTTCGGTGTCCCGGAGCACCAGGTGGGCGTGGTGGGTGTCGAGGGTGTCCATGTGGGCGTAGATCTCGGCGACTTGGTCCCGGGTGAGGCCGTTCATGCCCCAGAAGGAGGCCCGTTCCTCGCCGGCCCAGCGGTGGATGGTCGCCGCGTCGGCCACCGGATCCAGAGGCAGCACGCCGACGGTGCCGAAGCCGTCGACATGCTGCTCGTGGACCGGTTCACGGGTGCGGGTGTCGGGTTCGAGGCGGCTGAAGTCGGTGACCACCGGAACCAGATCTCCCTTGAGCCACAAGGGCAGTTGATCACGGTGATGGGGAGTCCCGGGAACCCCCGACGCGCCCAGCGGCACCACCCACAGGCTGTCCTCCCGCCGGGCCAGGTCCCACACGAAGCGGGCCGCAGGACCCCGCGCGCTCAGGTCGGTGAGCCCGGGCACGGAAGAGGTGCACAGCACGCAGTCGTGGTCACCGGAGAGCCCCGCATGTTCGGGGCGCGTCGTTTCGGTGAACGCCCGCCAGGGAGCGAGACGGTGGGTGTCGCCCCACACCCCGACCTGCTCGGCGGTGGCCTCCTCGACGGCCGCACGAAGGATCTCCGACCGGTCGATGCCGTACAACTCCCTTGCCCGTAGCAGGTGTTCGAGCGCGAAGCCCACGCGCGGGAGCAGCGCGAGCCACGGCAGGAACACCTGCGGGTAGGCGGGCGGCTCGGCCAGTGCGGCGAACGCCGGGTGGGCCGCGAGCCGTCGTACGACC
>NZ_JAWOAI010001013.1:0-1673 GCF_033194735.1 Streptomyces sp. W16 | reverse complement strand
GGCCGCCGCGCGCCCGGCGTCCGGTGCCGAGGGCGTCGAGGACGGTGTCGAGCAACGGCCGCAGGGCGTCGGGACCTTCGGCGCCTGAGGCGAGGGGCGCGTTGCTCATGGGCTGTCCTCCGGGGCGCGGGGCAGGGGGAGTTCCAGCTTGTACGCAGGTGGGTCGACGCGCCCGGAAAGTACAACGATCAGAACCCGAAAGGGGGTACGGGGCCTGCGGCGCTTCGGCGGTTGGGGGTGAACGGCGTTGGTGTGGGCCTTGCTGGGGGCTGCCGCCCCCAGGCCCCCGCTTCGGCCTGAACGGCCTCGTCCTCAAGCGCCGGACGGGCTGGAATGCCGCGGGAGTTGGGATGTCACTGGCGTTGGAATGTCAGCGGAAGTCGTCCGTGTGGTCCTTCGCCCAGTCGGCGAACGTGCGGGCCGGGGTGCCGGTGACCTGCTCGACCGTGGTGGTGATCTCAGGGGTGGTGTCGACGGTGGCCGCGAAGATCTTCAGCAGGCCGGCGAGCATCTGGGGCGGGACGTTCGGGAAGAGTTCGGGGCCTGCCTGGTCCGGGGGGACCTCGACGTGGTGGAGGGGGCGGCCGAGGGCCCTGCCGATGGCCGTGATCTGTTCGGCGTTGCTGATCGCCTCGGGGCCGGTGAGGCGGTGGGCGATGCCTTCGTGGCCGTCGTCGAGGAGGGCGCGTTCGGCGACCGCGGCGATGTCGTCCTCGTGGATGGGAGCGGTGAGGCCGTTGGCGAAGACGCCGCGGACCGTGTTCCCGGTGCGGATCTGCGGGGCCCACTGGAGGGCGTTGGCGGCGAAGGCATTGGGGCGCAGGGAGGTCCAGGCCAGGCCGCTGTCGCGGATGTGCTGTTCGGCCGCGGCGTGCGCGAGGTGGATGGGGTGGGTTTCGTCGGCGCCGTCCTTGATGATCCCGGAGGAGAGCAGGACGACGTGCCGTACGCCGGCGGCGCGGGCGGCGTCGAGGAGGCCGGGGCTGGTGGCGTGGGCGTAGACGAAGAGCCGGGTGACTCCGGTGAACAGGGCTGCGGGGTCGTCGAGTTGGAAGCGCACCGTCTCGGCCTGCGCGGGCAGGCCGGCCCGCTCGGGGTCGCGAGTCAGGGCCCGTACGGGGCTGTCCGCGGCGACGAGACGGTCGACGAGGGCACGGCCGACGTTGCCGGTGGCTCCGATCACTGCGATCACGAGGTTTCCTCCTGGGGGCTGATCGTCCTTGGCGGCATCGAGCCTAGGAAGGACGGTCAGCCCGCCGCATCGTCGGCAGGGACGAGGCGTGCCCGTGACGGCGTAGGGCCGGGGTCCTACGCCTCCCGTACCCGCAACGCCCGTGCCAGGTCGTCGAGTTGGTCGACGAGCTTGCGGCGCAGGGACGGGGTGAGGTCGGCGTCGCGCAGGCATTCCTCGCCGAGGCGGAGGGTTTCGGGGTCGACGGCGTGGGTGGGGAAGGCCCAGCGGCCGGCGGCGTCGGCCATGGCGGGGCCGCGGCGGGTGGCGAGGGCGACCGCGTCCTCGTAGAAGCGCGGCACGTACTCCCGTACGAGATCGGCCTGTTCGGGTTGCCAGAAGCCCTGGGCGGTGGCGGTGAAGAGGTAGTTGGAGAGGTCGTCGGTGGTGAACATCGCCTCCCAGGCCGTGCGCTTGGCCTCGGGGTCGGGCAGGGCGGCGC
>NZ_JAWOAI010001012.1:0-1675 GCF_033194735.1 Streptomyces sp. W16 | reverse complement strand
AGCAGTACGGGCGCGGTGACCGGGGACGCCGGCACGGGGGCGGGCGCCGTACGGCCGCGGCGGGCGCGCCAGCGGTCGCGGTAGTCGAAGATGCGGGTCTCGGCGAGGGCGATCAGCGGCTCGCACCACGGGAGGGCGAGCAGGACCAGCAGACCGGCGGCCCAGCCGAGCAGCACGTCGCTCAGCCAGTGCGTACCGAGGTAGACCGTGGCGAGACCGACGCCGAGCGAGGTCACGGCGGACGCCGCGGACAACCACCGGCGGGCTCTCGGCGTGGAGGCCAGATACGCCAGAATCCCCCAGGTCACGACCGCGTTGGCGGTGTGGCCGCTGGGAAATATATCGCCGCCGAGGCCCATCTCGTTCGAGCCGATGACGGTGGCGTAGTGCGGGCCGAGGCGGCCCATGCCGAGCTTGGCGGCGCCGACCGTGATGTTCAGGAGCAGCAGCAGGGTGCCCAGGGTCAGCAGCGGGCGCAGCGTGTGCTGCCGCCACGAGCGCCAGCCCAGCCAGGCCGCGACCATCACCGCGGTCGGGCCGCGCTGGCCGAGCACCACGTAGTAGTCGACGAACCAGTGGATGCCGGCCCACTGCTGGTACGGCCGGAAGAACATGACCTGCCAGTCGAACCTGACCAGCCAGGAGGTGGTCACGACAAGCCACACGATCGCCAGATAGAAGGCCAGGGTCGCCGCGAACAGCACGACCCTGTGCCGGCTCATCTTCGGCACATCGATGTTGGCCGGCCGTTCCGGTTCCCGGTCCAGCCTCGCGAACACCCGGTCCAGACGGGTGAGGTTTCGTTCGGTACGCACCCAATCGACGTTACAGCGAGTGAGTGTGGATGCCCGTCGATTCAGCGGCTTTGTGATGACGATGTGATGTGGGAAAGCTCTCAGAGGCAGGTTTATTTCCGAGGATTCCGCAATCCCCGATGGCTCCGTCCTTCAATTCCTTTGATCATGTCGGCCCCAGTTTTATGGCACTTATGAATTAGTTCACCAAACGCTGGGGTGAAATTAGCCGAGCGCTCACCGGTCCCCGAAGTGGATCATGGAGGTCCGGAGCCGTTCAGCCAGAACGCCCCGTACACGGCCGACGCCACCGCGACACCGCCCACCACCCACGCTGACCTTGAGGTACGCAGTCGCGCCAGGGCGAGCGCGAGGGGGAACAACAAGGGGAAAGCGGGCATCAGCAGGCGCGGTTTCGAGCCGAAGTAGCTCGACGCGCACAGCGCGAGCGCGGTGACGACCCCCGTGTACACCAGGAGGGGGAGCGGCTGACCCTGCCGGACGCCCACGACGTACAGCCAGATCACCAGCCCGACCCCGACGATCAGCCCGACCCCGGCCAGGGCGGACGGGAACGAGGTGAACTTGTCGCCGACGAAACGGGCGAAGGCGGCGCCGCCGTCGAAACCGTTGCGCCAGCCCGCCTGTACATCGAGATAGCCCAGCGGACCCTTGCCGGTGCGGTGCCCGACCCACAGGACATATCCGGCGGCGCCCAGGGGCGCGAGCACCAGACCGAGGGCGCACCGCCAGTTCCGCGCGCCGGGCGCGAGCGCCGTGCTGCGGTCCCGCCCGAAAGAGGAGCGGCCTGTGGCTGCCGAAGGGGAGACGCCCGCGAACGAGGCGAGGCCCGCCACCCACACCGCGGCGACCACCGCGAG
>NZ_JAWOAI010001011.1:0-1683 GCF_033194735.1 Streptomyces sp. W16 | reverse complement strand
CGGTTCCGCCCCGGCACCGGCCCGCCAGTGGCCGATCCTCGCGGTGCTCGGCACGGTCGGCCTCGGCCTCCTGCTGACCGCCTTCGACGTCTTCCGCTACGGCACCCTGCTCATCGGCGCCGCGCTGCTGGCCGGTGCCGTCCTGCGCTGGGTCCTGCCGGACGTCGGCATGCTCGCCGTACGCTCCCGCTTCACCGACGTCGTCACCTACTGCGTGCTCGGCCTCGCGATCGTCCTGCTGGCGATGATGGCGCAGCCGAAGCCGTGGCTGGTGATCCCGTTCCTGAAGGACACGCTGCACTACACGGTCAACACCAGCTGACAGCCGGTCGGTTCACGACCCACGACGGCGGCCCGTCCCCTCCCCCGAGCAAGGACGCGCCGCCGTCTGTGTTTCAGCGTGCCGCGCCGTGAGCGGGCTGTTCAACGGCTGTCAGCGCGCTGTGGCACGGAGGTGACCGTTTCGCTACGCGGTCCGCACCGCACCGCGACGAGGGAACCGTTCCCTTTCCGACGTCGTCATTTCGCTGGGAGCGGGCGGGCGATTGAGGACGGAATGGACGCGGTGGGGGCAGTGGACGCGGTGGCGGGGCGATGAGCGGCTGGCAGCCGCTGCCGGACGAACTGCCGGCCGAGGTGCGGCACTTCGTGGAACACCTGCGCCTCCTCAAGGACCGCACCGGACTCAGCCTTGCCGCGCTCGGCGCCCGCACCGCGTACAGCAAGTCCTCCTGGCACCGCTATCTCAACGCGGGCCAGCCGCCGCCCCGGCAGGCCGTCGTCGCCCTGTGCCGGGTGGCCGGCACCGACCCCGAACGCATCGGTGTGCGCTGGGAGTTGGCGGTCCAGGCGTGGCCCCGCCCGGTCACCGTCCCGGAGCGGGCGGCGGGCGCGGACGAGTACCGGGACGATCCGACCCTGCCCTGGTGGGACACGCCGCCCGAGAAGGGGGAGCGCGGGCCCGGCGGACGGCTGCTGCGGTACGCGTTGGTGCTGTTGGTTCTCATGCTTCTCATGGCTGTCGCGGGAGCCGTTGTGCTCGGGTGAACGCCGGTATGTGCCCAGTGTGTCGATGTATTGACAAGTTTGCGGATTTGCAACGAACTCGACCAACAACCGCGTTAGCGTGGGCAATTCAGGGCAGAGGGGGGAAAGCAATGCCTCGTTGGAGGGCCTTGCCGGATGAACTCGATCCGCAGGTCAAGGAGTTCGCCGGCCAGCTGCGCCGGCTCGTGGACCGCAGCGGCCTGAGCGTCGCGGCGGTGGCCGACCGCACGGGCTACAGCAAGACGTCCTGGGACCGCTATCTCAACGGCCGGCTCCTCGCACCGAAGGGCGCGATCGTCGCCCTAGCGGAGGTCACCGGTACCCATCCCGTCCATCTGACCACGATGTGGGAGCTGGCCGAGCGGGCCTGGAGCCGCTCGGAGATGCGGCACGACATGACCATGGAGGCGATGCGGATCTCCCAGGCGCGTGCCGCGCTCGGCGAGTTCGGGGCGCCTCCGGCGAACGTACAGAGCGGTAAGACCGAGGGCGGCAAGGCCGAGGGTGGCAAGACGGCCCGCAAGGGCGGCGGTGTCACCGCGAGCCCGGGGATCGCGGGCCCGGCGGGGGTGTCCCCGACGGTGCCGCCGCAGCCCGCGGCGCCCGAGCCCGACGTACGGGAGGGTGCCTCGCAGG
>NZ_JAWOAI010001010.1:0-1685 GCF_033194735.1 Streptomyces sp. W16 | reverse complement strand
CGGCCAGCGGAGCGAGACAGGCACAACGACGGCCACCCACAGAAGCGAGAACGGCCCAACGGCAGCCACCCACAAGGGCGATGCACACCCAGCGAAGGCCGAACCCGGCCGGACGTCCGGCAGCGCCCAGGACCCGCAAGGGCCCGACGCCGAGCCCGGCCAGCGGAGCGAGACAGGCACAACAGCGGCCACCCACAGAAGCGAGAACGGCCCAACGGCAGCCACCCACAAGGGCGATGCACACCCAGCGAAGGCCGAACCCGAGCGGACGTCCGGCAGCGCCCAGGAGCCGCAAGGGCCCGACGCCGAGCCCGGCCAGCGGAGCGAGGCGAGCTCAACAGCGGCCACCCCCAGGAGCGAGAACAGCCCAACGGCAGCCACCCGCAAGGGCGTTGCGCACCCACCGGAAGACAGCACCAGGCGGACGTCCGGCGCCCGGAACCCGCGCCCCCGCGCCGCCCCGACCCGGACCCCTCCCGCCCTCACCGCCCATGCCCTGTACGCCCGTTACGGCGGCCTCACCGCGCTCGACGGAGTCGATCTCGTGGTGCGGGCGGGTCAGGTGACCGCCGCCGTCGGGCCCAACGGGGCCGGGAAGAGCACCCTGTTCCACTGTCTGGCCGGGACCCTGCGGCCTGTGAGTGGGCGGGTCCGGTTCGGTGGGCGGGACATCACCCGGCTGCCCGCGCACGCCCGGACCCGGCTCGGAGTCGCCCGGACCTTTCAACAGCTCGCCGTCTTCCCCTCATTGACGGTCGCCGAGAACGTGCGTGTGGGCGCCGAGCAGGGGCGGGCCGCCGAACCCGGTTCCGTGGAGCGGGCGTTGCGGCTCTTCGGGCTCGACGGGGACATACGGTCGCTGTCCGCCGCCGGACTTCCCACCGGGACGCTGCGCCGGGTCGAACTGGCGAGGGCGTTGGCGGGCAGCCCGCGCGTGCTGCTGCTCGACGAGCCCGCCGCCGGACTCGACACCGCCGAAGTGGCCGCGCTGACCCTGGTGTTGAGGGCGCTGGCCGCCGAGGGCACCGCCCTGCTCGTCGTGGAGCACGACCTCGATCTGGTCGCCGACCTCGCCGACGTGGTCCATGTGATGACTGCGGGCCGCATCGTCACCTCCGGCCCGCCGGACCGCGTCCTCGACGCACCCGGCGCCTGGGAGACCCCCGCATGACCATCGCCCTGCGCCACGCGCGCGTGCGCTACGGACCCCTCGAAGCCCTGCACGGCGTCACCCTCGCTGCCCCCGCCCACGGGCTCACCGTCCTGCTCGGCCGCAACGGCTCCGGCCGTACGACCGTGCTGCGCGCCCTCGCCGGGACGGTCGCCCTGTCGGGCGGTGCGGTGGTGTGGGACGGCGCCGACGTGACCCGTGTGCCCGCATACGAACGGGCTCGCCGGGGACTGTGTCTGGTGCCGGAACGGCGGGCCGTGTTCGGATCCCTCACCGTCCACGAGAACCTCGAACTCGCGGCGCGGGACTACTCCGTGGCCCTCGACGCGTACCCACAGCTGAGCCCCCTGCTCCCCCGCCGCGCCGGCACCCTCTCCGGGGGCGAGCAGCGCATGCTGGCCCTGTCCCGTGCCCTGCTGGCACACGCGCGCGTGGTGCTCGTCGACGAGCCGGCACAGGGCATGTCACCGGCGGTCGCGGCCCACACGTACGAACTGCTGGGCGGGCTGGACGC
>NZ_JAWOAI010001009.1:0-1685 GCF_033194735.1 Streptomyces sp. W16 | reverse complement strand
CGGGAGCGGGCAGGCTGACCGCGCAGGGAGCCTTGTCGCCGGTGGCGAGGACGATGGGCGCGGCGGGGCGGTTGCCCCACCACCAGCGCACCATGCGGGCGTCGGTGGTGGCCGCGAGGAGGCCGGGGTCGAAGGGGTGGGCGCCGGGAACCGTGCACTCAGGGTCCGGACAGCCGCAGCGGGCCCGGCCCTGGGGATCGGGTGCCACGCCCGGGAGTACGGGCCATTGCCATTCTGTCGCGAAGGTCAGGGCCGCGCTGAGCATCTCAGACCTCCTGTTGTCTCGCCTGGACAGGAGCCTGCGTCGCTTTCCGAGGATCTCGCGCATGAGCGCTCGTTCCTTTCCGTTGCACCGCTGGCAACACCGAGGACCACATCACACCATGTGTCGATCACTTCACTGTGCGTACCTGTTGGCGCATCACACCCCTGCGCGAAGCAAGGGGAACCCGTGCGTGCATGAAAAGCATGGGCGTGGCGTGGGGGTGGCGAAGTCTGGCGTTTGCCGTCCCGCGTATTTCTCTCCGCCTCCGCCACGGGAGGATGGGGCACGATCGTCGGTGGTTAAGACGCCCGGGTCCCTCACCAGGTTCCGGGCGGCCCCCGCCACCCCTGGTCTTCTCCGAGTACGTACCCATCACGACCGCTGTGACGCTCCGTCGAGCAAGCCCAGTCGACCGCAATGGACCGTCCCCTGATGCAGTTTTAAGCCAACTTTGCCAATCCGCAAGGGGAGAGCGAAATGCCCCCGCGAAACCCATGGACACCAGGAATCCCAGCAGGACAATGCTGGACATCCCCTCACGAGTGCGTGTACATGTGGAGACACTGCCAGCGGCGCAGAATGACATGGGGGTTTGCGATGCTTTTGAGCAATACGCACCGGTCGGAAAGCCGGACGCCATGAACGCCCCTCACCCTCCGAAAGTGGCTGGAATCGATTCAACGGTTCCCTCGCCCGCACACACTGTCGCGCCCGCGCCTGCCGCCACCGGTACCCCTCCGGCCCCTTCCCCTAACGTCCAGAACCCGCCGGATACCGCTCCGAACGCGCCAAGTGCCCTGCTCCAGGACCGTCTCGCCGGCTGGGTGTCCGACCTCACGACCCTCCATGAACTCACGGAGCGGCTGACCCGCACGGACGCACTCGCCGACGCACTCCAGGAACTGCTGCGCGCCGGAGCCGCCCTGGTGGGCGCCCGGCGCGGACTCGTCGTCCTGGAACCCGGCGACGGCCTCGGCCCCCACACCACCATCGGCCTGGGCCTCGACCGCTCCGACCTCGGCCACATCGAGACCGTCCCACGCGGGGCGATGTCCTACGGCCAGATTCTGGACGGGAACCCGGGCGGCGAGGGCGGCAAGGACGGCAGGCGGGACGAGATCGTCCACCCCGACCTGTTCGCCGAGGACGGCCTCGACCCGCGCCACCGCGAGGTGGCCGTACGCCTGGGCTACGCGGCCAGTTACGCGCTGCCCCTGGCGACCGACGCGGCCGGGCGGCTGGGCGCCGCCGTGTGGCTGTACGACGAGCCCGCCGAGCCGGTCGAGCGGCAGCGCCATCTCGTCGGCCTGTACGCCCGTTTCGCCACCGAGCACCTGGCGCGGCTCCTCGAAGTCGAGCGCACGCGCGCGTGCGTGGCGACCATCGCCGAGGAGCTGCTGCCGTCCCGGCTCCCCCGCGT
>NZ_JAWOAI010001008.1:0-1688 GCF_033194735.1 Streptomyces sp. W16 | reverse complement strand
AGCCGGTCGGCGACACCGGCCAGGGAACGCCCGCCCGGCCGTGCGGCGGTACCGCCCGCCTTCGCGAGGGCGACCCGCAGGGCGGCGATGCCGTCGTCGATGTCGACGCCGGGCCGCTCGACGAGGCCGTCGGTGTAGAGCGCCAGGATGGAGTCGGGCTCCAGCTGGAGTTCCGCCACGGGGTACTGGGCGTGCGGGTCCACCCCGAGTACTACGCCCCCGGGGATGTCCCAGACCCGGGTACGGCCGTCCGGGGTACGGATCAGCGGGGGCGGATGCCCGGCCCGGGCGACCTGGACCAGCCCGCTCGCCGGGTCGAGACGGAGGTAGCAGCAGCTCGCGAACTGGCCGGGGTCGAGGTCGATGAGGAGATGGTTGGTGCCGCTCATCACCTCGTCGGGCGGCCGGTCCCCGAGTGCGAACGCCCTTACCGCGCTGCGGAGTTGACCCATGGTGGCGGCGGCCTGGACACCGTGCCCCTGGACGTCGCCGATCACCAGGGCCAGACCGTCGCCGGACTCGACGACGTCGTACCAGTCGCCGCCCACCTCCATGCCCTGGGTGCCCGGCAGATAGCGGCCGGCCGTCTCCACCTGCGGGTGGACCGACAGTCGGCGGGGGAGCAGGGCCTGCTGGAGGCCGCGGGCGAGGGCCGCCTCCGAGTCGTAGCGCTGGGCCTTCTCCATCGCGTGGGCGATCAGTCCGGCGAGGGCGGTGAGCACCGCGCGCTCCTCGGAGCTGAAGCTGTGGGACCGGTCGAAGCCCAGGATGGCCGAGCCGACCGGGCGCCCGGACGCGATCAGCGGCAGGAACGCGCGGGCCCCCACCTCCGCGTCCAGCGGGATGCCCGGATAGGCGTCCGCGAGCTGTTGCATGGAGTCGAAGAAGAGCGGGCGTCCGGTGGTCAGGGTCTCGACACCGGGCAGCCGGGTGTCGAGTCCGACCCCGTCGAAGGGGGCGAGGAAGCCCTGCGGGAAGCCGGTCTCCCAGGCCAGGTACAGATGCCGCTCCTGCAACAGGTAGATCGCGAGCCGCCGGCCGCCGAACGCGGGCAGCAGCTCCTTCATGACCACCGCCGACACCTGGCGGGCGGTGACCGCCTCCGTCAGCGCGATGGCGAGCACGATCGGCCGGTACAGCGGAGCGAGCGAGGTGACGCCGTTCCCCGGGGCGTCGGCCCCCTCGGGGTGCACCGGCACCAGCGGGATCGGCGGGCCCGCCACCCGGGTCGACGGCGCGACCGTGCAGGTCAGCTGGTCGTGGCCGGGATGGACCGCCAGCGCCAGCCAGTCGCCCTCGTACGGCTCCGGCGGCTGTTTCTGCCCGTCCGGACGCCGGACGTGGAAGTTCACCGTCCCGAGCGACAGCAGGGCGCCGCGCAGCTGGTCCTCGCAGCCGATCTGGTTCAGCCAGGGCACGCCCTCCCACAGCGGGCGGCCGAGCAGCTCCTCGCGCGGGGTGCCCAGCAGCTGGGCGGCGCGTGGATTGGCGTAGGTGACCAGCCCCAGCCGGTCCAGGCAGAACACGCCGTCCGGGAGCAGATCGGCCACGCTGTCGGCCATCGGGGCGGGGCCGGGGTCGATGACGACGCCACTGACCCGATATCCGCCGTCCGTCGGGACGGGGCCGGTGGCGGGCGTCCACAGGTCCAGCAGCCGGGCCGAGCCGTCCGCCGCCCGCACCCGCAG
>NZ_JAWOAI010001007.1:0-1690 GCF_033194735.1 Streptomyces sp. W16 | reverse complement strand
CCGCGGCGGCGGCGATCGGCAAGGGCGTCAAGGACGGCGTGGGCGTGACCGTGGACGTGGAGATCGTGGACCCCGAGACCCTGGAGCGCTCGGTGGGCAAGATCCGCCGGGTCAAGGACCTGCGGGAGCAGTGACCTCCGGCTCGCACCGGTCCAACTCCCCTTCCCCACAAGCCTCGTGACCGACCCGAGTACGATGATCGAAAGCTCGGCCCGATCCGTCCACTCGGCACGATGGAGTTGCCATGACGACCGACCCCCAGTCGGCCCCGCAGATCGACACCGGCAAGGCACATCCCGCACGGGTCTACGACTGGCTGCTGGGCGGCAAGGACAACTACCCGGTCGACGAGGCCGTGGGGGAGAAACTGCCGCCCGAGGCAAGGGACGCGGCCCGGCAGAACCGTCAGTTCATGCACCGCGCGGCGACCTGGCTGGCCGGCCGGGGCATCGACCAGTTCCTGGACATCGGCACGGGCATCCCCACCGCGCCCAACCTGCACCAGATCGTGCAGCGGACCGTGCCGACCGCGAAGGTCGTCTACACCGACAACGACCCGATCGTGCTGCGCCATGCCGAGGCACTGCTGATCAGCCACCCCGACGGGGTCACCGACTACATCCAGGCCGATGTACGCGAGCCCGAGGCAATCGTCGAACACGCCCGCCACGTCCTGGACTTCAGCCGCCCGATCGCGCTCTCGCTGATCGCGCTGATGCACTTCGTCCCCGACGAGCAGGACGCCCACGGCATCGTCCGTGACCTCGTCGCCACCATGCCGTCCGGCAGCTGTCTGGTCCTGTCGCACGCCGCGTCCGACCTCTACCCCGAGCTGGCCGCACAGGTCACCGCCGAGTACGCCAAGGGCGGCATCAAGCTCGGCTTCCGTACCCGCCCGGAGGTCGCCCGCTTCTTCGACGGCCTCGACCTGGTGCCGCCCGGCCTGGTGACGGCGACGGAGTGGAACCCTCCGACGCCGGGCGCGGCCCCGGAGGGCAGCGGGATCTACGCGGCGGTCGCGCGGATCCCCTGAGCCCGGACGGGCCCGCACTGCCCCCGCCCCACGGCCGTCGGCGTCAACTGCCGTGCCCTCAATGCGCGGTGTTGGTCTGCCATACGACCGCGCTGTCGGTCGCGATGACCATGTTGCCGTCCTCCAGCACCTTGAGGGTCGCCCCGTCGGCGCCCTGTGTGTTGCTGGCCCACAGCGGCTGTTTCTGGGCGCTGTAGATCACCAGGTTGCCGTCCGTCTGGAACACCGCCGTGTTCCCCGCGCCCTCGGTCTGGCTCGCCCAGCGCGCCGTGCCGTCCTTGCCGTAGAGCACCAGGTTGCCGTCCGTCTGCATGATCAGCTTGGAGCGCACGGTCTCCACGACCGTCCCCGGGTCGAACGTGTAGGGCGGCTTCACCACCACGGCGTCGGCCGGCTTGCCCGCGCCCGTGCCGGACGCCGAAGGAGAGGCCGTCGCTCCGCTCGCGGACGGACTGGCTGATGTGTCGGCGGACCTGCTGGAGCTCGCGGACGGTGAGGTGTGCGCAGAGGCGGAGCCCTTGTCCTGGTCCTGGAAGACGTGGGACAGGAGCAGTGCGGCGGTGACGGCGACGACCAGCGAGGCCGCGCCGATGGCGGCCCACAGGCCGCGGCGCCCGCGGCGGATCCCGCCTTGACCCCGCCGTCCTTGGCCGCCGT
>NZ_JAWOAI010001006.1:0-1692 GCF_033194735.1 Streptomyces sp. W16 | reverse complement strand
CGTGGCCGGGGCGCCCGCTGCCGGGCGCGGTGCTCTACGAGCTGCACGTCGGCACGTACACGCCCGAAGGCACCCTGGACGCGGCGGCCGACCGGCTCGGCCACCTCGCCGAACTGGGCGTCACCCACGTCGAGTTGATGCCCCTGTGTCCGTTCCCCGGCCGGCACGGCTGGGGTTACGAGGGCGTCTCGCTGTGGGCCGTGCACGAGCCCTACGGCGGCCCCGAGGGATTGAAGCGGTTCGTCGACCGGGCTCACGAACTCGGTCTGGGCGTCGTGCTCGACGTGGTGCACAACCACCTCGGCCCGTCCGGGAATTACCTGCCCGCGTTCGGCCCCTACTTCACGGACACGCACCAGACTCCCTGGGGCAGTGCCGTGAACCTGGACGCGCCCGGCTCGGACGAGGTGCGTGCCTTCCTCCTGGGCAGCGCGCTGGCGTGGCTGCGCGACTACCGGATCGACGGGCTGCGGCTGGACGCGGTGCACGCGCTGCAGGACACGCGCGCGTGCCACTTCCTGGAGGAACTGTCCGCAGCCGTCGACACGTTGGCCGCCGAGACGGGCCGGCCGCTCTTCCTGGTCGCCGAGTCCGATCTGAACGACCCGCGCGTGGTCACCCCCCGCGCGGAGGGCGGTCTCGGGCTGCACGCGCAGTGGAACGACGACTTCCACCACTCCCTGCACACCGCCCTGACGGGTGAATCACAGGGCTACTACGCGGACTTCGCGCGGGCTCCGCTCGCGGCGGTCGCCAAGACGCTGACGGGCGGCTACTTCCACGACGGCACCTATTCGAGCTTCCGGAACCGGCACCACGGCCGCCCCCTGGACCGCACGCGCGTGGCCGCCCACCGGCTGCTCGGCTACAGCCAGACCCACGACCAGATCGGCAACCGCGCCCAGGGGGACCGCCTTTCGGCGTCCCTCTCCCCCGGCCTGCTGGCCTGCGCGGCGGCACTGACGCTCACCGGTCCCTTCACACCGATGCTGTTCATGGGCGAGGAATGGGCTGCGGGCACCCCCTGGCAGTTCTTCACCGACCACACCGACCCGGACCTCGCGGACGCCGTACGGCGGGGCAGGCGGCGGGAGTTCGCGGCACACGGCTGGGCCGAGGAGGACGTGCCCGACCCGCAGGACTCGGCGACCCGCGACCGCTCCTGCCTCGACTGGACGGAACCGCAGCGCGAGCCCCACGCGCGCGTGCTGGCCTGGTACCGGCGGCTCATCGCCCTCCGGCACGAGCAACCCGACCTCACCGACCCCGACCTCACCGACACCAAGGTGGCCTACGACGAGGACGCCCGCTGGCTCGCCCTCCGACGCGGCGACGTGCGTGTCGCCGTGAACCTCGGCAAGGAACCGGCCGCGATCCCCCTGGGCACCCGCCCGGCGGAGGTCCTGGCCGCCTGGGAGCCGGTGGAGGCGCCCGGGGCCGAGGGGTTGCTCCGGCTGTCCGGGGAGTCGTGCGTGGTGCTGCTCCAGGCGTAAACGCTTGCGCATACGCCTACGTAAACGCTTGCGCAAGCGTTTACGCCCCTCGGCTCGACCCCCTACAGCTCGGCCTCCCCGCCCCCGTCCCGCAGCTCCGTCACCCGCTCCAGCAGGATCGCCTCCCAGGTGTGGCGCAGTTGGGTCCTGAGGAGCGGGAGGAGGCCGGTGTCGGGGTCGGTCTCGCAGCCCTTGAGGC
>NZ_JAWOAI010001005.1:0-1704 GCF_033194735.1 Streptomyces sp. W16 | reverse complement strand
CGGCGCGGGCGGCTGGGGCACCGCGTACCAGCAGCAGCCGGCGCCCAAGAAGTCCGGCGGCGGACGCGGCGGACTGATCGCCGCCGTCCTGATCGCCGCGCTGGTCGCCGGCGGCCTGGGCGGTGGCCTCGGCTACACCCTCGCCAAGGACAACGACAACAACAGCAACTCCACCACCGTCTCCGCCGACACCGGCAGCAGCGCCTCCGTCAAGCGCTCCCCGGGCACGATCGCGGCGGTCGCCGCCAAGTCCCTGCCCAGCACGGTCACCATCGAGGCCGAGAGCACCAGCGGCGAGGGCGGCACCGGCACGGGCTTCGTCTTCGACACCCAGGGCCACATCGTCACCAACAACCACGTCGTCGCCGACGCGGTCGACGGCGGCAAGCTCACGGCGACCTTCCCGGACGGCAAGAAGTACGACGCCGAGATCGTCGGCCACGCCCAGGGCTACGACGTAGCGGTCATCAAGCTCAAGGACGCCCCCACCGACCTCAAGCCGCTCGCCCTCGGCGACTCGGACAAGGTGGCCGTCGGCGACGAGACGATCGCCATCGGCGCCCCCTTCGGCCTGTCCAACACGGTGACCACGGGCATCATCAGCGCCAAGAACCGCCCGGTGGCCTCCAGCGACGGCAGCTCCACCAGCAAGGCGTCCTACATGAGCGCCCTGCAGACCGACGCCTCCATCAACCCCGGCAACTCGGGCGGCCCGCTGCTCGACGCCCAGGGCGCGGTCATCGGCATCAACTCCGCGATCCAGTCGACCAGCAGCGGCGGCCTCAGCGGCAGCAGCCAGTCCGGCTCGATCGGCCTGGGCTTCGCCATCCCGATCAACCAGGCGAAGTACGTCGCCCAGCAGCTGATCAAGACCGGCAAGCCGGTGTACGCCAAGATCGGCGCCTCCGTCTCCCTGGAGGACAGCACCGCGGGCGCGACGATCACCACCGGCTCCTCCGCGGTCGAGGCCGGCGGCCCCGCCGCCAACGCGGGCCTCAAGGCCGGCGACGTCATCACCAAGCTCGACGACTCGGTGATCGACAGCGGCCCGACCCTCATCGGCGAGATCTGGACCCACAAGCCGGGCGACAAGGTCACGATCACCTACAAGCGCGGCGGCACCGTGCACACCACCGAACTGACCCTGGGATCACGGGTCGGCGACAGCTGACGCAGCGTCGAACGCTCAACGGGCGGGCCGGGCAAGGGATTCCTTGCCCGGCCCGCCCGTTTTTCCCCCTCCACGCGCGTGTGGACGCGACTGAACTCGACCCAGGGAACCGGATTCCTCCCTGCGGCGAAGAACGGGTGAAAGCCCAATCTTCATCAGCGTGTTCGCATGGACGAGAGGAGCCCCGATGACCGTCGAACCAGGCGTCAGAGTGGGGCAGGACAGGGACGCCTCGACGAGTGACGCCTCGGAGATCGAACGGTCCTGGGACGAGCCCGAGGCATTCGCCGTGCTCTTCGACCGCCACGCCGACTCGGTGCACCGCTACGCGGCGCGCCGGCTCGGTCCCGAGGTGGCCGAGGACCTGATGGCGGAGACGTTCACCATCGCGTTCCAAAAGCGCTTCCGGTACAACACGGAACTGGCCGACGCCCGCCCGTGGTTGTTCGGCATCGCGACCAACCTCGTGGGCCGGCACCGGCGCGCCGAGGCCCGGCGGCTGAAGGCGATCGGCCGGCTGCCGTCGGCCGCCC
>NZ_JAWOAI010001004.1:0-1712 GCF_033194735.1 Streptomyces sp. W16 | reverse complement strand
GGCGACGGCGCCGCCGCGCGCGGACTCGGCGAGCAGGCGCAGCGAGCGGTAGAGGCTCGACTTGCCCGTGCCGTTCGCCCCCGTGATCACGTTCAGTCGCGTCAGCGGGACGATCAGGCGGCGCAGGGAGCGGTAGTTCTCGACGGCGAGGGTGCTGATCATGCGTCCAGGGTTGCAGACGGGTCTGACAACGCCGGTCGGTCCAGGAGGTTCTCGTGCTTCCGGCGCAGTGTCGCCGCCAGCAGGGTGACCACGATCCCGGCGAGCGCCCACGCCGAGAGGACCAGCAGCGGGCCGGTCACGGCGTTGCTCTTGAAGTAGGCGATCGAGCGCGCCACCCAGGTGCCGGCGCCCGGCGGCAGCGCGGGCCCGATCGCGTTCCAGAACGGCGGCAGCAGCGGCAGCGGGAAGGCGCCGCCCGCGCTCGGGTTGCCCGCGATCACCACCAGCAGGATCGCCAGCCCGATGCCCACGACCCCGAAGACCCCCTGCAGGGCGAGGGTCGCGGCCCCGACGGCGAAGGTGATCAGCGCGCCGAGCCCCCAGAACGCCGTCACACTCCCCGGCAGCGCGCCCAGGACCGGCCCCACGATCACCGCGCCGCCGAGGCCGCCGACGATCGCGACCAGCGCCATGGTGACCAGCCGGATCACCGCCCGGCGCGGGTTGGCGGGCCGGGCGCCGGTGCTGATCGCCAGGATCGAGGCGCACAGATAGCCGCCGACACACCAGCCGACGACCAGGTAGAACGACGACAGCCCGTCGAAGTCCTGGGCGGAGGCCGGGGCCACGTCCACCACCCTGACCGTGCGCTGCTCGGCCTTCTCCAGGGTGGTGGTGATCGTCTCCAGGGTGGTGGCGAGGACCGTGCCGCCGCCGGTCGCGACGAGGAGCGTGTCCTTGATGCCGCGCGTGTCGATGACGAGGGCGCCGTCGATGTCCCGGTTCAGGATCTGCTTCCGAGCGCTCGCCGCGTCCGACACCGCGCGCGGGTCCAGCGGCGAGCCGGGCAGCTGCTTCAGCCGGGTCACCGTCTGCTCGGCCGTGACCTGAGGAGCGACGACTCCGAAGGCCACATCCCTGGGCTTCGGATTGTGGAGCGCGCCTACGTAGGAGGCGATGAAGAGCAGCTGAAGGGCGACCACACCGATGACGAGGAGGGTGGCCCGCAGGCTGACCGCGTCCTTCACCTCACCGAGAAAGGACGTACGGGACGTACCGGCACCGGGGGGCTCTGTCATGTCCCCACGGTCTCGGTGGCCGGGTGCTCGCGCAGGCGGGAAGGGGCCGAACGGATGTCGTACACGCGTTCGGAGAGATTTTTTCTCCAACTGCTCCGCCCGGCTGGGGAGCTGACGGAGTGGTGTCTGTTTCGGACACCGCACACCTCCCCAAGGAATCGTTTACGTGTTCGAATGTGGTCGCTGACCGGGGCTGATGGGGTTAGGGTAATCGAACGGACGTACGATGAACATATCGGGCGGATGGCTGAAAAGGGGTGGAGTGATGGAGGTGCGGCATGGCGGGCTTCGCCCATCTGCACGTCGCGTCCGGTTACTCCGCCCGCTACGGCGCATCCCACCCCGAGCAGCTCGCCGACCGGGCGGCCGAGCGGGGTATCGCGGCCCTCTCGCTCACCGACCGGGACACGGTCACCGGTGCCGTCCGGTTCGCGCGGGCGTGCGCCGGGGCCGAGGTCCGGCCGATCTTCG
>NZ_JAWOAI010001003.1:0-1719 GCF_033194735.1 Streptomyces sp. W16 | reverse complement strand
GGTCACCTCGGCCACCGGCTCGCCGTCACGGCCGGCACACGCGAGGAGGCGGCCGTACGGCTGCGGGACGTCCTCGCCGGGACCGCGGGACACCATGTCCGCACCGGCACCGCCGACACGTCCGGTCCGCTGGTGCTGGACTTCGGCGACGCGGGCGACCGGACCACGTCGTCGGCCGAACTGCCCTTGTGGGAACCGGTGTTCGCCGCGTCCTGGCAGGAAGCCCGGGGCGCGTGGGACGCCCTGAACCTGGACGCGGAGGGGGTCTTCGAGGCGGTGGCCGCGCCGTACGCCTACGCCCGGATGCTGCTCGCCTGGGGAGCCGAGCCCGCCGAACTGCGCGGCAGCGGAACCGGGGAGTACGTCGCCGCGTGCGTGGCAGACGTCCTGCCGCTGCGCGCCGTACTCGCTCTTGCCGCCGCCCGCGTCCTGGACACCCCGGAAGCGCGCGCCGCCGCCGAGGCCGAACTCGCCGCGACCACCACGGCAGTTCCCTCCCTCACCCTGGTCTCCGACCGCAATGGCCTGCTGACGGCCGAGACCGCTCACGACCCGGGGTACTGGCGCGACTTGGCGTCCGAGCCGCGGTCCGGCGACTCCGGTACCGATATCGAACCTGTCCTCACGGTCAGATTCGGGGAGGAGCCGGCCGCCCGCGTCGCCCTCCTGCCCGGGGACGGGGACGGGGACGGCCCCTGGACGGCCGCCGCGCTGCTCTACGCACACGGCGCCGATCTGGACTGGGCGCGCATTCAGCCCGTAGGCCCGGCAGGCCGGACCGACCTGCCCGGTTATCCCTTCGAACGAGCCTCCTACTGGGAGGAGTTCGGCCCGCCCGCCTCGGTGCCCGCCGAGGCCGGCGACGAAAGCGCTCCGGCCCCGACGGAGGGGACGCGGCTCGCTCTGGCCGGGCAGGAAGCCGTGTTCACCCGCACGCTCACGCCGGACGCCCCGGTCCTGCGCGACCACAAGGTCTTCGACGAGGTCGTGGTCCCCGGAGCCTGGCACCTCGCCGCCGCCCTGAGCGCTCTCGCCGGAACGGGATCGGCGCGCCCCGAGGTGCGCAACGTCTCCTTCCTGGCCCCGCTGACCCTCCCCGGGGGCGGCCGACGTGAACTGCAGGTCGTGATCGACCGGCAGAGCGGCAGGCTGCGGACGGCCAGCAGGCTGCCCGGGGACGACACCTGGCTCACCCACACAGAGGGCGCCACGGTCCTCCCGGTCGCGCCCGGCACACAGGAACCGGACGGCATCGGCACCGGTCCGTTCCCCGGCGAGGACGACGACCGGGTACCCGGGCCCCCGGAAGGCGACGGCTGGCAGCTCGTCGAACAGGACGACCTCTACCGGCGGTTCGCCGCCATCGGTATCGGGCTGGGGCCGGAGTTCCGCTGGCTGGAGCGCGCCTGGATCCGGGGCACCGAGGCCGTGGCGAGTCTCTCGCCGCTGGGGGAGGGGGCCGACGGAGAGCCGGCGGCCCTGCCGCCCGGTCTCATCGACTCCTGCTTCCAACTCCTCGCCGCCACCTTCCTGTTCGACCCCGATGCCGAGGTGACGACGGGAGCCTGGGTCCCGGTGTCACTGGACCGCGCGGTGCGGTACGCGCCGTTGCGTGGCCGCTCCTGGGCCAGGGTCCGGCTGTCCGAGCGCGGGGCGCTCAACGCCACCGGTGAAGTGCGGCTGTTGGACGCCTCCGGCACCGGTGTGCTGGAGCTGCGC
>NZ_JAWOAI010001002.1:0-1722 GCF_033194735.1 Streptomyces sp. W16 | reverse complement strand
CGGCGGCGGTCTTGTCCCGCACGAGCAGCCGCGGCGGCGGGGTGGTCGGCGTGGTCCTGACCGCGGTCATCCCAGCACCAGCCGTCCGGCCATCTCGCCGAGCCGGATCCGGGCCAGCGCGAGATTGCCCTCCGTGCGGGCCAGCCACAGATGCAGGAACACACTGCTGTCGAACGACGTCCGCACGAACCGCAGCACGTGATAGCTGTCCCGGTTGCTGACGATCAGATCCTCCAGCGGAGGATCGTCGGCCTCTTCTCCGTCCTTCCCCTCGGACGCGAACGCCCGGTGCTCGGCCGCCAGCCGCGCCAGCTCCGCGGCCTCGGCCGCGCTGGCCTCCTGGTCACCCCCGGGCGACTCTCCCACGACGCCCAGGGCCAGCCCGCTGGTCCAGTCGACCAGCGCGGCGCCCCGGGCACCGGGCAGTCGCATGGCCTCCAGTAAGCACTCGTCGATTCCGGGCACCGTGGCTCCCCTCCCGCCTGCGGTTCGGCTGAGTGACGACGAAGCTACGCACCGTGTGGCCGAGGGGTGAGGGATCTGGCATTTTCCAGTGGGACATGCCCCGAGTGACTAAGGTGGGTCAACTGACTCCGTTTTCACACGAGTTGCGTGAGCCAGTTGAACCGCGCGCCCGCCGGTGTGCGTCAACGGCGCCCGGGTGCGCGCAGGGTGGTGAGCGCGGCGGTGTGCGCCCCTCCGGATTCGGCCACGATCTCCGCCACCGTCTGCGGCTTCCGCACGGTCGCGAACGTCACACCCCCCGAACCGTCCGGGACGAAGCCGTAAATACCGGGCCTGGCAAGGGAGTTGTAGGCGTAGTGGGCCGCGAAGTAGTACGCCCCGGTGTCCAGCGCCGCCGCGTGGTCACCCTGCTCCAGCAAGGGCAGCGCCTGCCCCTCGGCCAGCAGATCACCCGCGAAGCAGGCCGGACCGGCGACGTCCTGCACCACCTCGGGCCCCGACTTGGGCCGCCCCTTCCCGTCGTAGGCGGCGATCCGCAGCGGCCACGACTGCGGCGCGTAGACCGTCCGCGTCGCCACCTGCACACCCGCGTGCGTGACCGCGATCGGCCGCCCGCCGGCACTCTTCGCGTACTCGACCCGGGCCACCACCGTCCCCTGCTTGGCCAGCATCGACCGCCCGAACTCGGTCACCAGCCCGTACCGTCCGTCGAACAGACCCGGCACCGTCTCCCTCAGCAGCCACGCGTACTGCGCGTACGTCGGACTCGTCGCGTCCGAGCCGAAGTTGACCCCCAGCCCGCCGCCGATGTCGAGCGTGTCGATCTGCCGCCGCCCGAGCCGCGCGTTGATCTCCTCCGCCAGCTGGTACGTCTCCGCGACGCCGCGCGCCAGCAGCTCCAGCGGGATGCCCTGCGACCCGGTGTGCGCGTGCAGCCGGGTCAGCCACGGCCGCTCGGCGAACGCCCGCACCACCCACTCGCGCGCCCCCTCGTCCCGCAGCGCCACCCCGAACTTGGAGGTCGCCGTCGCGGTGGAGAGTGCCGCGATCGACCCGCCCCCGATCTGCGGATTGACCCGGATCCCGAGCGGCGAACGACTCGTCGCCGACCGCATCAGCCCGTCGATCCGCTCCAGCTCCTGCGGATTGTCGATGTTCACCGCGATGCCCAGCGCCAGCGCCTCCCGCAGCTCCGCCGGCGTCTTCGCGGGCGCGTCGAGCACGGTCCGCTCCGGCCGGACACCGGCCGCCCGTGCG
>NZ_JAWOAI010001001.1:0-1727 GCF_033194735.1 Streptomyces sp. W16 | reverse complement strand
AGGCGATGCGCGGCCAGGGGCTGCCGTCGGCCGGCTTCAGGTCGAGCAGGCGCTCGGCGAGGAGGTCGCCGAGCCGGTCCCAGGTGATCGCTTCCAGTCGCACAGGGCCCATGATGCGTCAGACCCCGGTCAGGGGGTGTCGCGCGGGTGGCTCCGGCGGGCGGCGAGAAGGTGCGGGAGATGCGTCTCGCTCCAGGCGCGGGCGGCGTCGAGGAGGGGGACGAGGCTGCGGCCGAGAGGGGTGAGGGCGTATTCGACACGCGGCGGGTTCTCGTCGTACGCGGTCCTGGTCAGCAGGCCGTCGCGCTGCATGGCACGCAGGGTCTCGCTGAGGACTTTGGGGGTGACGGCCCTGAGTGGCACCCGGAGTTCGGTGAAGCGGCGCGGGCCGCCTTCGAGACAGCGGACGACCATACCGGTCCACTTGTCACCCACCCGAAACGGCACCACGGAGGAGGGACAGACGGGGTCGAACATGTCGGGGTCCAGCGGGTCTGGGGAGCCCTGCGAAGCCGGCGCATCCCGCCGTACGGCGTCGTCCGTCGCTTCGGTCGTCGCTTCGGTCATTCGTCGAGGCTAGCGCCGATACCGTTGAAGTAACCGGGCCTCTGGCCCCTAACGTCCAGGTCGGGCGGCGAAGGACGCTGCCGGGCAAGGGGGTTGGGCATGGACGGGATCGTCGTCTTCGGGGCCGGGGGTCGGGCGGGACGGGCGGTGACGGCGGAGGCGCTCGGGCGTGGGTACGAGGTGACGGCCGTGGTGCGGGATCCGGCGCGGTACGCGGGTCTCGGGGCGGCGGGCGTCTCGGTCGTGCGGGGTGATGTGACCGATGCCGGATCGGTGCGCGAGGTCGCGGACGGGGCGGTGGCCGCCGTGCACGCGGTGTCGCCGTTCAGCGGGCCCGAGCAGGGGTTCGCGTCCCTCGATCCCGACTTCTTCGTCAAGGCGGCTGACGCGCTGCTGGAGGGGCTGGCCTCGGCGGGGGTACGGCGGCTCGTCGCGGTCGGGCTGTTCGCGAACCTCCTCGGGGCGGACGGGCGGCCGGTGATGGACGACCCCTCGGCGTTTCCGCCGGAGATCCGGCCGTTCGCGCTGGCCCACACGGCAGGCCTGCGGCATCTGCGGGAGGCCGGCGAGGGCGTGGTCGACTGGCTGATGCTCACGCCGGGCGGCGGGCTGGAGCAGGACGCCCCGCGCACCGGGCGCCACCGGTTCGGCGACGAGCGGGTGCCGGAGGGTGCGCCCGGGCTGTCGTACGCGGATCTGGCCGTGGCGGTGCTCGACGAGATCGGGGCGCCGAGCCGGCACCGTACGCGTGTGTCGGTGTTCGTTCCGCGTGAGGCGCAGGTGCGGCGGACGTAGGAGACAGGAGAGATGTGGGCAGTGGCAGGGAATGGATCTCGTATGGCATCGCTCTCGACTCCCCCGGTCCGTAGCGGACTTGTGGTCGTCCAGCCGCTCAGGAAACGGCACTGTGCGGGGTGCCGTCGAGGGCCGTTGGCGCTGCTGGTCGTCGAGGGCGGGGTGCCGCGGTGTCTCGACTGTGTCGACCTCGGGCATCTGGTGTTCCTGCCGCGCGGCGACACGGCGCTGACGCGCAGGGCGCGGGAGGAGAGTGCGCTGTCGGCGGTGGTGGTGCGGTTCGACCGGCGCCGGAGCCGGTACGAGCGGCAGGGCGTCCTCGTCGAGGAGGAGGGGCTGGCGCGGGCCGAGGACCGGTGCCTCGC
>NZ_JAWOAI010001000.1:0-1727 GCF_033194735.1 Streptomyces sp. W16 | reverse complement strand
GGGCCGCCCCCGTACCCTCCGACGGCGCGGACGGCCCGAGGGTCGTCAGCTGCGGGACGCCGGTCGCCCAGGACGTCCGGATCGCCGATCCTGCCACCGGCCTCGACGCCCCCGCCGACGCGGTCGGCGAGGTGTGGGTCCGCGGCCCCAACGTCTGCGCGGGGTACTGGAAGCAGCCCGAACGCACCGCCGAACTCTTCCGGGACGACGGCTGGCTGCGCACCGGCGACCTCGGCTTCCTCCACGACGGCGAACTGTTCATCACGGGCCGGCTGAAGGACCTCGTCATCGTCGACGGCCGCAACCACCACCCCGTGGACCTGGAGATCACCGCGGAGGAGGCCAGCGACGACGTCAGGCGCGGGCATGTGGCGGCCTTCGCCGTGGACACCGGCGAACGGGAGCAACTGGTGCTGGTCGCCGAGCTCGACCGGCCGCGCGCGGTCACCGACGCGGCCCCGATCCGGGACGCCATCCGCGGCGCCGTACTGACCCGGCACGGAGTCGACGCCCTCGACGTCCTGGTCGTACGCCGCGGTTCGCTGCCGAAGACCACCAGCGGCAAGCTGCAGCGCCGCGCCTGCCGGGACCGGTATCTGCGCGGCGAACTCACGTCGGCCTAGGGGGAGTCACGACCATGCGAGAACTCCAGTCATGGCTGGTGGAACGGGTGGCGGCACACGGTTCGGTCCCGCCGCACCAGGTCGATCCCGACCGGCCGCTCCAGGAGTACGGGTTCGGTTCACGGGACGCGGTCGTGCTGTCGGGAGAGCTGGAGGAGTTCCTGGACCGCGTCCTCCCGCCGACCGTGCTGTGGCAGCACCCGACGATCCGCGGGCTGGTCGCACACCTCACCGGCGAGTCACCCGAGGGTGATCCGTCAGGCGCCGTGGAGCACCGGTCCGGCGGCGAGGTGGCCGTCACCGGCATCGGCTGCAGGCTCCCCGGCGGCATCGACTCGCCGGAGGACCTGTGGTCCTTCCTCAGCTCCGGCGGCGAGGCGATCGGCCGGGTGCCGGAGGACCGCTGGGCCGCCTATCGCGCCGTGTCCCCGGAGTTCGCCCACGCCGTCGACGGGGCCACGGAGTTCGGCGGTTTCCTCGACGACATCGCCGGTTTCGACGCCGACTTCTTCGGCATCGCGCCCGTCGAGGCGGTCGGCATGGATCCCCAGCAGCGCATCCTGCTCGAAGTCGTGTGGGAGGCGCTGGAACACGCGGGCACTCCCGCGGCCGGCCTCGCCGGCAGCCGCACCGGTGTCTTCGTCGGCGCCTGCGGCGACGACTTCGGGCGCAGGAGGCTGGAGGACCTGCCCGCGATCACCGGCCGCACCGGCACCGGAGCGGCGCTGAGCGTGCTCGCCAACCGGGTGTCGTACCTGCTGGACCTGCACGGCCCCAGCCTCACCGTCGACACGGCCTGCTCGTCGTCGCTGGTCGCGCTCCATCTCGCCCGGCAGAGCCTCGCGTCCGGCGAGTGCGACACCGCGATCGTGGCCGGGGTCAACCTGCTGGCGTCGCCGGCCGTCACCCTCAACTTCGACCGTGCGGGCGCCCTTTCGGCCGACGGCCGCTGCCGGCCCTTCGACGCCGGCGCCGACGGCTACGTACGCAGCGAAGGATGCCTGGCCGTCGTACTCAGGCGGCTGCCCGACGCACTCGGCGCGCACGACCGCGTGCTGGCCACGGTACGGGCCACGGGCGTCAACCAGGACGGGCGGTCGGGCG
>NZ_JAWOAI010000999.1:0-1727 GCF_033194735.1 Streptomyces sp. W16 | reverse complement strand
ACCTCGTCGCGCCGCAGCCCGGGCACCCTGCGCCGGCCGGAGCCGGGCAGTCCCGCGTCGGCGGGACTGACGCGTGCCCTGCGGGAACGGAGGAAGCGACCCAGTCCTTCCACCGGGTCGGGCCGCGTGTCGTTGTCCATACCGTCGAGGCTAGGCGGAAAACTCCCGGAGAGGTTCAGCCGACGGTGGGTGCGTCGCACCCAGGACCGCGGCTCCCCGGGTGGTGACAGGAAGGGCCGGCCGGCGGTGAATCACTGTGTGTGAAGCATGTGGAACCTGGTGCGATTGAGGACGGCCGGGCCTTCTCATCGAACGAAAAACACCTAGTCTTGCCGCATGAGCAATGGGACCCCTTTGGGAGATTTCCTCCGGGCCCGCCGCGAGGCCCTCAAGCCCCAGGACGTCGGACTGCCCGAGTACGGCCGCCGCCGGGTGCCGGGACTGCGCAGGGAGGAAGTCGCACTGCTCGCCGGAGTCAGCTCCGACTACTACATCAGGCTGGAGCAGGGGCGCGAGAACAGCCCCTCCCCGCAGGTGCTGGAGGCCGTGGCACAGGCCCTGAAGCTGGACGCGGAGTCCGCCGACCATCTCAACCGCCTCTGCCTCGCGCCCTCGCAGCGCCCGCACGGCCGAAACGACGCCGAAGTCAGCCCACAACTGCTGCAGTTGATGGACGGCTGGGAGCACACCCCCGCCTTCGTCCTCGGCCCGGCCCTCGACATCCTCGCGGGCAACTCCCTCGCCACCGCACTGCACAGCGGATTCGACGCCTTCGACAACCTCGCCCGCAATGTGTTCGTCGACCCGGCCGGGCGCGAGTTCTACCAGGAGTGGGAGCGGGCCGCGCACTCCTGTGTCGCCGAGCTCAGGGCCGCCTACGGGCACGATCCCGAGTCGGCCCGGATCGCCGAGGTGGTCGCCGAACTGTCCGACGCCGGCGAGGAGTTCACCGCCCTCTGGCAGCTGCACGACGTCAAGTCCAAGTCCCAGGAGGGCAAGCACCTCAAGCACCCGGACGTCGGCGACCTGCACATCGCGTTCGCGGCCTTCACCGTCAACGGCGCCCCGCACCAGCAACTCGTCGTCTACCAGGCCGAACCCGCGAGCCCGACCGCGGCGGCCTTCGAGACGCTGCGGGCGCTGGCCACCGAGCCGAAGAAGGCCCGGGCGAACGCACACCTGTGACCGGGCCGGGACCGGCCCTGCCGCCCGGGAGGTTCGAGGAGTTGGACCTCACCGCGGCGACGGCACCTTCACCCTCGACGGCCCGACCGTCGACCTCCAGGACCGCATGACCAAGTGGCAGTACCTTCTGCAGGCCATCGACGTCAGGAGACCCGGCCCATGCCCCGAGCAGTGAAGTTCTCCCGCTACGGCGGCCCGGAGGTGCTGGAGGTCGTCCAGGTGCCGCGACCGCAGGCGGGGCCCGGGGAGGTGCTGGTCCGGGTGGTCGTCGCCGGGGTCAACCCCGGGGAGGCGGGCATCCGGCAGGGCGTCTTCGCGGACATGTGGCCCGCAGTGTTCCCCGAGGGCCAGGGCAACGACTTCGCCGGCCTGGTCGCCGAACTCGGCCCGGGCGTGGCCGACTTCGCCGTCGGCGACGAGGTCATCGGCTACCTGCCCCGCAGGGCACAGGCCGACTACGTCGTCTCGCCCGCCGCACTCCTCACCCCCAAGCCCGCCGACATCGACTGGGAGGCCGCGGCGCCGCTGTCGGCGGTGGGCGT
>NZ_JAWOAI010000998.1:0-1741 GCF_033194735.1 Streptomyces sp. W16 | reverse complement strand
GCCGGTACCGGCCGGGTCCGGGCGAGCACCGGTGCCCCGGACGCGTCCCGCGCGGCGAGCACCGCCGAGGAGAATTGGGCGAGTTGGGCCGCGCCCGGCAGTGAATACCCCGCCTCCGGGGCCTGTTGGCCCGACGCGGGGAGCGGTGGTCGTACGACGATCTGTTCCGGGGTGACGGTGATCAGCAGCCGGAGGTAGTACCACTCCATCAACGACCGCAGGGGAGCGGCGACGTACGCCCTGCTGTGCGGCTGCCGTTCGAAGAGCATCTGCCAGTAGTCCTCGGCGCCCCGAGGTCCCGTCATGATCTCGTCGGGGCACTCGGCACGGCCGCCGACGAAGATTTGCGGGGCGTGGTCGAGGCCGCTGCCGGTGGGGTCGGAGAAGAGGAGGGCGACGCGGCCGTCCCGGCGGATGTTCAGCGCCTTCTGCGCGAAGGCCAGGGATGTGCTCAGCAGGAGCGTGCCGTCCTGCTGCCGCCGCACGGCGGTCGGCCAGGCCGCCGGTGTGCCGTCGCGGCCGAGGGTGACGAACTCGCAGGTGCGGTAGGCGTCCAGGACGTCCAGCGGCGCGGAGTCGAGAAGGGTCACCGGCTCTGCTCCCCGTCCAGCGGGCCGCGTATCGCCCGGCAGGCGGCGGTGTACTGACGGCGGCCGACGGCCTTCCACAGCAGCCGGCCCACCAGCGGGGTCCGGCCGAGGAAGTACGCCTGCTCCTCGGGCGTGGCGTCCTCCAGGATCGCACCGAGCGCGATCAACAGCCTGTTCCTGGGGATCCGTTCCAGCCCACGGCGCCCGACCAGGTCCCATTCCTCGGCCGACAGATGCTCCGCGACCAGGGGCAGCACCAACTGCTCCTCGTCGTCGAGGTGTTCGAGCAGCACGGCGGAGTGCTGCTCCAGCGCGAGCGCCAACTCTTCCCCGGCGATTGGGTCCGCCGCCCGCTCCCACGCGGCCGTCCACTCCGTCACCACGGTCAGACTCACGTCGATGCGCTGGTGCTGTTCCTCCATGCGGGCGACCAACCGGGCGTCCGCGGCGCGGCTTTGGAGGTGCGGCCAGATGAGGTCGTCCTCTACGGAGTGGTGGCTGTGCAGTCCCGCGACATACTCGCGCAGATGCTCCGCGACCTTCTTCGCGCGGGCCGTGTCGCCGCCGGGGACGGCCCGTACCAGGCGGGGCAGAAACGCCGACTCGCGGCGGAAGACCCGGTGGACCACGATCATCTCGTGGGTGTAAGGACGCTCGGCCGTGGGAAGTTCGTCCGTCGTGCTGGTGGGTGACACGCTTGCTTGCTCCAACGATCGGATATCGGTAACAGCCTCCAAGGGTCGTGCGGCCCTCTTGGCGTCTACTTGGCGCGGTCGCCGTAGTGATCTCCGCAGTCCTGTGGGAAGGACGTTTATCGTCTGTTGACCGGGCTTCGACACGGCTCGGGTAGATTCCCGCGCCGTGCTGCGTATTCGAGTCCTGGGTTCGTTGGGCGCCGATGACGAGGGGCGACCGGTCGGACTCGGTGCTCCACGCCAACGGGCCGTACTGGCGCTGCTGATCGCGGCCCGCGGCACCGTCGTGCCCGTCGACCGGATCGCGGACGCGCTGTGGCGCGGGGCACCGCCGAACCGTGCCACGGTCTCCCTGCACACCTACGTGTCCCACCTGCGCCGCTCCCTCGAACCGGGCCGGCCGCCGCGCACCCCGGCGACCGTGCTGGTCACCTCACCGCCCGGCTACGCCCTGCG
>NZ_JAWOAI010000997.1:0-1746 GCF_033194735.1 Streptomyces sp. W16 | reverse complement strand
CGGTCGGACTCCTCGCGCAGTTCGGCGGCGCGGCGCGTGGCCCGCTCCAGCTCCTTGGTGAGCTGGACGACCTCGCGCTCGGCCTGCTGCGCGGCGTCGCCGGCGGACTGGGCCTGGACCTCGGTCATCGAACGGGCGCCGGTGATCTCGGCGACCTCGGGCTCGAAGGCCGTACCGGAGTTGATGATGTGACGCCCGGCGTCGACGCCCGCGTCCTCCATCAGCCGGAAGATCTGGCGGCGCTGGTGCGGCAGGGAGAGGGAGACGACGGTTCCGGTACGACCGGCACGGGCCGTACGACCGGCGCGGTGCAGGTAGTCCTTGTGGTCGCCGGCCGGGTCCACGTTCAGGACCAGGTCGATGCCGTCGACGTGGATACCGCGGGCGGCGACGTCGGTCGCGACGAGCGCGTTGACGTAGCCCTCCTTGAAGTCCGCCAGCGTCCGCGTACGGGCGCCCTGCGTCATGCCGCCGTGCAGCGCGTCGGCCTTCACACCGGACTCGCGCAGCTGCTCGGCGATGCGGTCGGCGCCCAGCTGGGTGCGGACGAAGATGATCGTGCGGCCCTTGCGGGAGGCGATCGCGGCGGTGACCGGCGCCTTGTCCTTGGGCTTCACGATGAGGATGTGGTGGGACATCGTCGTGACGTTGCCCTGCGCGCTGTCGACCTCGTGCGTGACCTCGTCGGTGAGGTAGCGCTTGACCAGCGTGGAGATCTCGTTCTCCATGGTCGCCGAGAACAGCATGCGCTGGCCGCCGGCCGGGATCTGGTCGAGCAGCTCGGTGACCTCGGGCAGGAAGCCCAGGTCCGACATCTGGTCGGCCTCGTCGAGGACCGCGATGCTCACGTCCTCCAGGGAGCAGGCGCCGCGGTTGATGATGTCGCGGAGGCGGCCGGGAGTGGCCACCAGCACATCCACACCCCGCTCAAGGGCGTAGATCTGGTTGCCCATCGAGGTGCCGCCGCAGACGACCTTCATCTTCAGGCCGAGGACGTCGCCGTAGGGCTGCAGGGCGTCCGCCACCTGCATCGCCAGCTCGCGGGTCGGGGTGAGGATGATGCCGCGCGGGCGCTTCTTCTGGGTGTGACCGCCGGACAGCGTCGCCAGCAGCGGCAGACCGAACGAGAGGGTCTTGCCGGAGCCGGTGCGGCCACGGCCGAGGATGTCCTTGCCGGCCAGGGCGTCCGGGATGGTCGCCGCCTGGATCGGGAAGGGGGTGGTCACGCCGTTCTGCGCGAGCTTGCGCACAACGCCCTCGGGGAGGCCGAGGGACGCGAAGGTGACCTCGGGGGTCGTCTCCTCGGGAGCCTCTACGGCCGTCTCGGTGCCCTCGTTCTCGGGCATGACGACGTGATCAGTACTGGAAATGGACATGCGAATGCGAAACCTTCCGGAGTCTCCGTCGGCACGCGCCCGTCAACTCCGTGATTCGCTATCGACCGCCTCAATGCGGTCCGCCACGGCAAGGGAGAGTACGCGCCACACGGCGCGCTCTACAGTGGCGCCGGGCAATGGGATCAAACGATCTACCACCTTACGCACCTACCACCCCCCAACGCAAACCAGCCCTCATTGACGTGCGTCACATCCGTTGCTAGGCCGGCGACCCGGCCGCCGGTGCCGGTTCCCGGTCCACCAGCTGCGGGGCCGGGTCCTCGTGCGCCGAGGAGGAGGGTTCCGCGACGGTCGGCTCGACGGACGGCGGCGGAGGGCTCGGCGACGGGTCGGCGGGCGGCGGCGTCCG
>NZ_JAWOAI010000996.1:0-1748 GCF_033194735.1 Streptomyces sp. W16 | reverse complement strand
TCGCGGCCGGCGATCACCAGCGTGCGCGCGCCGATCTCGGGGAGCCGCTCACGCAGGTCGTACGCGGCCAGCGCGTCACAGCACGCGGCGTACGCGGCCGGGTCGGCGGCCCGCTGGTCGGCCACCAGCTCCGGCACGGTGAACCCGGGCGTGAACCAACGGGAGTTCGCGTTCTCGGCCAGCCAGTCCAGCCCCTCGCTCCGTACCCGCGCGGCCCGTTCCTCCCACGGCTTCGACCCGTTGAAGTGCGCCGAGGAACAGATGACGGCGAGCGACGACACCCGCTCCGGGTGGTGCACGGCGAGATGCAGACCGACCGCACCGCCCAACGACACGCCCGCGTAGGCGAATTGCCCGATCCCGAGGGAGTCGGCGAGCGCGAGAACCAGGTCGGCGAGGTCACCCACGGTCGCCCCGGGACCGATCAGACCGGGTGCCGAACCCCCGTGTCCTGGCAGGTTCCAGCGGATCACCCGGCGGGTGATGGAGAGTTCGGGCGCGACCTTGTCCCACAGGGCGTACGACGTGCCCAGCGAGGGCCCTAGCAGCAGCGGGGGAGCGGAAGCGGGCCCCTCGGCACGGAAGTCGAGCAGCTTCTCGGTCAACGTCGCTCCAGCGCACGGTCGGTGAGGGCTCCGGCGGAACCCGTGTAGCGGGCGGGGTCGGTGAGTGCGGAGAGGTCGAGATCCTTCAACTCTGGCTCTCCTGCCAGTAGTTCGGCCAACGGACGGTCCTCCGCGTACGTCCGCCGGGCGACCTCCGTGAGCAGCTCCTTCGCCCGGGCCCGCCCGAGCAGCGGCGCCAGCTCGGTCGACAGCCGCTCGGAGACGATCAACCCATGGGTGAGATCCAGGTGTTGACGCATTACGTCCGGGTGCACCCGCAGCCCCTCCGCGAGCTCGGCGGTATCGCGCGCAGCGCCCCCGACCAGCCGCAGCAACTCGCGCAACGGCTCCCACTCGGCGTGCCAGGCCCCGGCCGGCCGCTCGTCCTCCGCCACCAGCGAGCCGTACAGGACGGCCGCGAGCTGCGGCGCCCGGCGCGCGGCGGCGGCGATCAGGGTGGCCCGTACGGGATTCGCCTTGTGCGGCATGGCCGACGAACCCCCGCCGCTGCCCTCGGAGACCTCGGCGATCTCGGTGCGGCACAGCACGAGAACATCGGCGGCGACCTTGCCAAGCGCTCCCGCCGTGAAGGCCAGGCACCCGGCGAGATCGGCGATCGGCGTCCGCAGCGTGTGCCAGGGCAACAGCGGTGCGGCCAGCCCGAGTTCACGGGCGTACACGTCCGGCAGAGCGAGCGGGTCCTCGGCGCCGTATGCGGCGAAGGCCGCCAACGTGCCTGCCGCACCACCGAGTTGGACGGGCAGCCCGTCCCGTACGACCCGCACCCGGTCCCGCGCGTCGAGCACCAGCGACCGCCACCCGGCGGCCTTCAGCCCGAAGGCCGTCGGTACGGCGTGCTGGGTCAGCGTCCGGCCCGGCAGCGCGGTGTCGCGGTGGTCGGCGGCCAGCCGGGAGAGCGCACGCTCCGTGCGGGCGAGGTCGGCCAGGACCAGGTCCAGGGTGCGGGCGGCGACCAGCATCGTCGCGGTGTCCATGATGTCCTGGCTGGTCGCGCCCCGGTGGACATACGGGCCGTACTCCCCACCGACCGCCTCCGTCAGATCCGCGACCAGCGGAATCACCGGGTTCCCGCCGGCGCGAGCGCGCTCCGCGAGGGACCGTACGTCGAAGCGGCCCACGTCG
>NZ_JAWOAI010000995.1:0-1751 GCF_033194735.1 Streptomyces sp. W16 | reverse complement strand
CCGGCCGACCCCGTGCCCGCGCGCCTCCTCGGCGACGGCGAGCCCCTGGATCTGGCGGACGTGCGCGTTGCAGGCGAGCGGGCCGGCAAAGGCCAGCCGGATGTAGCCGACGATCCGGCGGTCGAGTTCGGCGACGAGATGATCCCCGGGCGCGTGCCGCTCGTCGAAGAAGGGACCATATGGCGGCTGCGGGCGCGGCATGACCGCGTGCAGGTGCGACCAGGTCGCGCGGTCCAGCGCGCCGAGTTCCTCGTCGTCGTCGGGCAGGGCGGTACGTATGTACGGCTCGGACATGTGAGCCAGACTACGACGGGGGCCGTGCCCTCCTCATGGGGCTTTTATGGATCAACGAGGCAGGATGGGCGCCATGGAACGCTCGCGAATCGCGGTGACCGGCGCCTCCGGTCTGATCGGCAGCGCACTGGTGCGGTCACTGACCGCGGACGGTCACGAGGTGGTGCGCCTGGTGCGGCGGGCCGCCCGGGGCGCCGACGAGGTCTGCTGGGACCCCGAGGGTGAGTACGTGGACACGGCGGCGCTCGACGGGTGCGACGCCGTGGTCAACCTGGCCGGTGCCGGGGTCGGCGACCACCGCTGGACGGACGCCTACAAGAAGACGGTCCGCGACAGCCGGGTGCTCGGCACGGCGGCGCTCGCGGAGGCCGTGGCGGCGCTGGACCGGCCGCCGCGGGTGTGGGTGAACGGCAGCGCGATCGGCTTCTACGGCGAGACGGGCGAGCGTGCCGTGGACGAGGACGCGCCTCCGGGTGACGGTTTCCTGCCCTCGCTGTGCGTGGAGTGGGAGGAGGCGACGGCGCCCGTGCAGGAGGCGGGCGTGCGGACGGTGTTCGCGCGGACCGGTCTTGTCGTGGCAAAGGACGGCGGGGCGTGGGCCAAGCTGTTCCCCCTCTTCAAGGCGGGTGTCGGCGGGCGGTTCGGCGACGGGCGGCAGTACTGGTCGTTCGTCGCGCTGCACGACGAGGTCGCGGCGATCCGGCATCTCATCGACACCGAGGGCCTGTCGGGACCGTTCAACCTCACCGCCCCGAACCCGCTGACGAACCGTGAGATCGCGGCGGCGATGGGCCGCGTCTTGCACCGTCCGTCCCTCTTCACGGTGCCCGCGTCCGCGCTGAAGCTGGTGCTCGGCGAGATGTCGGGGGATGTGCTGGGCAGTCAACGGGTGCTGCCGAAGCGGCTGTTGGAGTCGGGGTTCACGTTCACGTTCCCGGAGATCGAGGGGGCGATCCGGGCGGCGCTGTGACCGTCTCGGACCCGACCGACCGCACTTGGTGACGCACGGCGACCGTATGCGACCGCCGTGCGACCGTGCCCTGCGTATGCGCGACTTCCCTCCACCGATCACGGCCCTAACCTCGACCCGAACTCGGGTATCCCTGGAGGCCGTTGGGGCATGACGCTGCCACCGGCCGCGCAACCCTGAGGAGGGGCACGTGCTTGAGCACGCGTACCAGGCGGACGTCGTCGTCGTGGGAGCCGGGGTCGCCGGACTCGCCGCGGCACATCGGCTGATCAGCGCAGGAGTAACGACCGTAGTCCTGGAGGCCGCCCCTTACGTGGGCGGCCGTATGTCGACCGAGAAGGTCGACGGGTTCCGGCTCGACCGGATCGGACAGTTCCTGTCCACCTCGTACCCCGAACTCCGCCTGACCCCGGGCCTCGACGCCCTGGTGCTGCGCCCCTTCGCCCCGGGCGTCCTCCTCCACAGCGACGGCCGCCACCACCGCGCG
>NZ_JAWOAI010000994.1:0-1772 GCF_033194735.1 Streptomyces sp. W16 | reverse complement strand
CGCGGCCCTCGCCCTGCGCCACATCGGCGCCCTCGACCTCCCGGCTTACGGCGCACCCCTGTTCGCCCGCCTCGCCGGCACCGACGAACGCCGAGCCGAGGCCGCCCTCGACCGCCTGGTCGACGTGGCCCTCCTGGAGGAGACGGCGTACGGCCGCTACGCCCCCCACGACCTGGTCCGCGACTTCGCCCGCGAACTGGCGCAAGGGGTAGGTGATTCGGAAGGGGAGGGTGACCTTGTCGAAACCGCCCTCGCCTGGTACGCCGCCGTTGCCGAGCGGGCTCTCACCGCGATCGTCGAACCGGGGCTCGACCAGGACGACCGCCGTCGCCCGACCGCCGCCCAACTCCCGGGCCACGCGGCGGAGATGGCGGCCGTCGCTCCCTTCGACGACTCTCAGGACGCCTTCGCCTGGGGGGACTTGGAGCTGGAGAACGTGGTGACGCTCGTCAACCGCTACGGCGACACTCCCGACCACCGCAGAACCGCCCATGTCTCGACCCTCGTCCGGCTTCTCTTCCCGTACGTCCTGCGTGGTGGCCGGGTCGCCGAGATGGAGGTGCTCGGCCGGGTCGGCCTGGCCGCGGCGCGGCGGCTCGGGGACGCGGCGGCGGAGGCGTACGCGCTGGGCGATCTCGCCGGGCTGCACTTCCTGACCGGCCGGCAGAGCGAGGCCCTCGGGCTCAACGACCAGGCCCTGGCGATCTGGTGGCGGCTCGACGCGACCTCCTGGATCCGCCGGTGTCTCAACAACCGCGGTCTCCTCCTCGAAGGCCTCGGCCGGCACGCCGAGTCGGGCGTCGCACTGCGCCAGAGCCTGTCCTACTCACGGCAGTTGGCCGACCCGTACGGCGAGGCCGTGACCTACAGCCATCTCGGCAACCTGTACGAGCACACCGACCCGCGCGCCGCCATCGGGCAGCACCGGCGTTCGCTGGCCATCGGCGTCGAGATCGGCGCGGTGATCGTGCAGCTCTCCGCGCACTGCAACATCGGTTACGCCCACCTCACGCTCGGCGAACCGGCCGCCGCCGTACCGCACTTCGAGGAGAGCATGCGCATCCTCGGCGACCTCGGCGACTGGCACGGCGAGTCGCAGACCCGGCTCGGACTGGTCCGCGCGCTGCGCCTGCTGGGCCGGACGGAGCTGGCCAGCACCGAGTGCGGAGAACTCCTGCGCCGCGCGGACGCCCGTGCCGACCGCTACATGGGCGGCCTCGCCCGTCACCAACACGGCCTGCTGCTACGGGAACAGGGCCGCGCGGAGGAGGCGTACGAGGAGTGGCGTACCGCCCTCGCCGCGCTCGACGGGACCGACGAGAAGGCCGTCGTACAGGAACTGGGGGAGCTGTTGTCGCAGCGTGACGCGCGTTGACCGGCGTGGCGCCCGGGCCTATTTGGCGTCCGCGTAGCACTCGACGACCGCGACGGTGAACGGGAACCGGACCGGCGTCTCCCCGAACGTCAGCCGTCCGGCGAGGTCGGCCGCCTCCCGTATCGCGGCGACCACCGTCTCGGACTCCTCCTTCGGACAGTGCACGATCACCTCGTCGTGCTGGAAGAAGACCAGCTCGGCCGCCAGCTCGGCACAGGACCGCCGGAGCGCGGCGAGCATCAGCAGGGCCCAGTCGGCGGCGCTGCCCTGGACGACGAAGTTGCGGGCGAAGCGGCCCCGGGCGCGGGAGTTGGTGGAGGCGTAGCCGGGCACCCAGCCCTGGTCGGCGGGGGTGGTGTCGGGTTCGTCCTGCGGGATGCCCGCCTCCTCCGCCGCG
>NZ_JAWOAI010000993.1:0-1777 GCF_033194735.1 Streptomyces sp. W16 | reverse complement strand
ACCCGCGGCCAGGGCGCGCACTCCGTCGTGGAGGCCGTCGGCACCGAGCAGTCCATGCGTACGGCCGTCGGCATCACGCGCGACGGCGGCGCCATCGGCTTCGTCGGCGTGCCGCACGGCAGCGGCACCGGCCTCGACCTCGGGGTCATGTTCGACCGGAACATCGCGCTGCGCGGCGGAGTCGCGCCGGTCCGCGCGTACATCCCGGAACTGCTGCCCGACATCCTGGACGGCACCATCGACCCCTCGCCCGTCTTCGACCTGACGGTCGGCCTGGAGGGCGTACCCGACGGCTACAAGGCGATGGACGAGCGCACGGCCCTGAAGGTCCTGGTCGTCAACAGTTGATCAATGCCGGTGCCGGTCAACACTGGAGTCGATCAATGCCAGCGGATCGGCACCGGCAGGGCGGTCAACAGTCCGGAGACCACTACCACCACCCCCAGGACGACGACCTCGGCCCGCGCGGGTGAGCAGGCGGCCAGCGGATCGGTGGCCCGCCGCAGCCGGTGGCGCGCCCACAGCGCGAGTGCGGCGACGGTGGCGACGAGCAGCACCTTGGCGAGCAGGGTGCGCCCGTACGCCGTCGTCGTCAGCTGGTCCAGGATCGTGCCGGCCGGCATCCTGCGCAGCGAACTCCACACCCCCGTGGCGGTGATCACGGCGAGCAGCACGGCGGCCACGCGCGCGTAGAGGCCCAACAGCGCGGCGCCCGCCTCGGCGTCACGCCACCGTCGCAGCGTCCGCAGCGCGTGCAGCAGCCCGCCGGCCCACAGCGCCGCGCACGTCAGATGCACCAAGGTCAGCTCCGAGCCGACCAGCGGGCTGTGCTCGCCCACCGGGTGCGCGCGCAGCGCCTCCGCGAGGATCACGGCGGCAAGGGGCCACACCTGTACGGCGGGCCGGCGCGACCGGGCGCACAGGGCCGCCACGGCGAACGCGTTGACCTCCAGGAGCGCCAGCTTGCCGTCGCGGGACTGGTAGAGGCCGCCGACGTCGATCTCGGCGAGGCTGTGCGGCACCAGATTGCCCGTGGCCACGACCGACGCGAGCCCCAGCGCGGCGACGAAACCGGCACCGGCCGCGTACAGGGCCCAACTCCCGGGGCCGTTCGGGGGAGCGCCGGGCACAGTGCGCGCCAGCCGGTTCACGAACAACTCGCCCAACGGCACGCACAGCGCGCCGACCAGCACCGCCCGCAGCAGCGCGATGCCGCCGACACCGGGCGCCGCGGCCTCCCCGGTGTCGTGCAGCGCGGCGGACGGGCCGAGCAGCGGGATGAGCGCGGCGAGCAGCACCAGGGCCAGTACGGCGACGGCCCGGCGCGTACCGGGGCGCCGCCCGGGGCCGTTGGTATCGGCCGCTTCGACAGTCGGTCGTATCAAGGTCACCCCAAGATCTTCACCAGCCGTCACAGAACCGGGCAAGTGCAACAAAACAACTGGCGGAGCTGGATTCCGTTCACAGTTACGTTTCCGGCCCGCCCCCGGATCAAGCCCAACGAGCCGGGTCCGTGCCCCAACGGCCCGGCGGGCGCGCCCAGTTCACGGGTCCGCCGGCGAAGGAGACCGGCGACAGCGCGTGCCGCAGCCGCCCGATACCGCTGTCCGTCTCGACCAGCCAGGCATCCGGCTGGTTGTACGCCGTCCCGCTCCGCTCGTGCACTGCCCCGCTCTTCTCGGGTGCCGTCCGGTCCTCCGGGCGCACTTCCTGGTCCACCGCGTACGCCGTTCCGCCCGCCCCTTCCTGCCCTGCCCCGCCCGTCGTCAGCCAGGCC
>NZ_JAWOAI010000991.1:0-1789 GCF_033194735.1 Streptomyces sp. W16 | reverse complement strand
GTCGGACGCGGGGGTGCTGACGCCGACGTGGTCGAAGCCGTCGCCGAGGATGTGCGGCAGCGGGGCGCGCAGGCCGATGCCGGGCAGGCCGCCGTGGACGGGGAGTTGGGGCAGCGCGTGCTCCGGGATGAGCCGGCCCTCGACGTACCGCGGGCCCTCGGGGGTGCCCGGCATGGGCACCGGGATCTCGCCGCCCAGCTTGGGGAGTTCCATGCCGAGGGCGCTCTCCGCGCCCTCCAGCGGCACGGGCACCGGGACCGTGCCGAGCGCGGCGGCGGGGGTCGCGACGGCGGCGCCGGTCGCTGCCGCCACGGCCGTGATGACGGCGGCGATGGTTCCTCGGGTGGTCGACTTCATCGTGAGTACGGTCCCTTTCGGAATTCGGAGGCTGTGTGTGCTGACCGGGTAACGACCCCGGGAAGAGGACCAGTTCAAGATTCCCCCGAGTGCCGCAGTAGTCAGCTTTTCCCGAATTCCCATCAGCGGGCCGGAATCGACTTCCCGTCAGCGGGCCGGAACCGGCGTTCCCGCCCGCTGTCCGGTCGTCAGCCGCGCAGGCTGCGGGCGGGCAGGACGACGTGCGCGGCGGCGGTCAGGGTCTCCTCGGCGCCCGCGAACTCGGCCAGCGCCTCGGGGGTGACGGGCTTGCCCGGCTGGGCCTCGGGCCAGGGGCGAGTGGTGAACACGAGGTAGGCGAAGCCGCGTTCGCCGACCGCCGCGAGCCACTCGGGCGGCGGCACGCACTGGGCGTTGAGCTGCGGCATGTTGAGGACGGCTTGCCCGGACTCGACGAGCATGGTGATCGGCAGGCTGGGCCGGGTGGCTCCGTCGACGACGTCGCCGCCGACCGGGAGTCCGTTGTCGGTCAGCAGTCGTTCCACGGCGGCGGTGGCGGCCTCGGGGCCGTCCGCGGCGTCGCCCAGGGTGTAGGCCAGGAGGTAGGGCATGTCCCCGTCGGGGGCCTCGCCGCTCCACGCCAGGACGACGAGGGTGCCGAGGTCGGCGACGCGGAAGGGGCGCGTTGCGCTTGAGGTTGAGGTCACCGCGCGACCTTATCGACGGGCCGGAAGGCCATCGGACGCGTTCTCACCCGTCCGGCCGATGGCGCGGTCGACCCGCCACACGAACGAGGGACGCCTCGCGACGCCCCTCGAACACCACCGGCGGGACTCAGCCCTGCAGGGGCAGACCGCCGAGGAGCGGGTTGTGCTGGTTCAGCGCGCCGGCCGCACCCTTGACGGTGCTGAGCGGGGACTGCTTGTTCTCGGTGTCGAGCGCGTCCGACTGGTGCTGCAGCGGCATCACGTCGACGGGCTGGATCCGACCACTGGTGAGGGTGTTGACGGCGCCGGTGAGGCTGGTGGGCGTCACGTCGGCGGGGCTGTAGGCGAACGCGGGCGCGGCGGCACCGGCGAGGGCGACGGACCCGGCAACGACAGCGGCAGCCTTCAGGGACTTCATCGTGTTCCTTTCTTCGGCAACTCATGTCACCAGAGGGAATTCTGTCGCCGTGTGTAACGAGTTCCGGCCGGGGCGGAAACCCCGTGCGCAGAAAGTTTCTGCTCCCCCACTCGAATGCGGGTTGTGTCTCATCGGCGTTTCCCATCCTCATATGAAAGGGACGTGCGCCGGAAAAGGCCGTCGGGCCGGCCCCGGAAAGGGACCGGCCCGACGGCCTTTCTACGACCGCTCGCCTCACACTCCCGGAACCGCGGGCACCGCAGGCACCGCGGGAAGGGCCGGTGCCGCGGGCACCGCCGGAAGCGAGGACGTGGACGGCAGCGCGCGA
>NZ_JAWOAI010000990.1:0-1797 GCF_033194735.1 Streptomyces sp. W16 | reverse complement strand
CTCCAGATCCGAGCGGGCCACCGTCCGGCCAAGGCCGTCGCGACGACCGTCGTCGCGTCCGCGGTCACCACGGTCGCCGCCACCGCCGTCGCGGGCACCGGCTACGGCTGGATAGGCGCCCTCGACACGCCCGTCTCGGCACACAACTGGGCGCTCACCAGCCTCCTGGGCCGCGCCACCGGCGCCCTGCTGAAACACCTCGGCAGCGATCTCGCCCCCTTCGCCGTCCCGGCCTGGCACGCCCTCGGACTCGCGGTCACCGGAGCGGCCATCCTCGCCATATGGTTCCGCCTGCGCCCCAGCCCGGTCTACGCCCTCGGTCTGAGTCTGGCGGTCGTGGCCGCCTTCGGCCCGGCGATCCGCCCCTGGTACGCCCTGTGGGGTCTGTTCCTCATCGCCGCCGCCGCGCCCAGCACGTCCGTACGCCACCGGGTGGCCGCCGTGACCGGCGTCCTCGCCCTCGCCGTGCTGCCCAGCGGCGGCCCCGCCGACATCGGACAACTCGTGCTGGCCGTCTCCGGCGGGGTCCTGGCGGTCGTCGTCCTCTGGCAGGCCCGCCAGGCGGCAGAGGCCCCGGCCCTGGGACGTACGGCATGAGAACGCCCACCACCGACCGCGGCCGACTCCTCCTGGTGCTGGCCCTCGCCACCACCGTGGCGGTCTTCACGGCGACCGTCCCGCTGCTGCGCGACTGGTTCGACCTGCGCGTCTACTACGGCACCGTCCACACCTGGCTCCACCACGGCGGCCGGATCTACGACTACCGGGTACCGGGTACGACGTACGGCTTCACCTACCCGCCGTTCGCCGCCGTCAGCATGGCCCCGATGGCGTACCTCGGGCTCGGCGCCGCGATCACCGCCGCGCTGGTCCTCAACCTGGCGGCTCTCGCCGTGGTGCTGCGCATCCTGGCGGGGCCCGGGTGGCGGCGGTACGGCTGGTTCGGGTGGGCGCTGGTGGCCTGTGGGCTGGCGCTGTTCGAGCCGTTGCGCGACACCTTCAGCTTCGGGCAGGTGAACCTCCTGCTGCTGGCCCTCGTCCTCGGCGACGGCTGGCTGCTCTCCACCGGCCGGGGCCGCTGGGCAGGCGTCGGCATCGGCCTCGCGGCGGCCATCAAGCTCACGCCGGCCCTGTTCATCGTCCTGTTGCTGCTGGCCAGACGCTGGAAAGCCGCCGCGGTGGCGACGGCTGTGGCGCTCGCGGCGACCGGGTTCGCCGCTCTGGTGGTCCCGGACGCCTCGCGGTTCTACTGGACCCGGGCCATGTGGGACACCACCCGGGTGGGCCGTCTCGACTACGTCTCCAACCAGTCCCTGCAAGGCGTCCTGGCCCGCCTCGGCGAGACCGGCCGCCCGCTGTGGGCGACGGTCGTCCTGCTCGTGCTGTGCGTATGGGCGGTGCGGGCCCGCCGTGCGGTCGTCGCGGCGGACTGGACGGCCGCCTTCGCGCTGACCGGGCTGACCGCGTGTCTGATCAGCCCGATCACCTGGGTGCACCATCTCGTGTGGCTGCTGCCGTCCTTCGCCGTGCTGGTCCGCGCGGGGCACCCGCGGATCGCGGGCGCCCTGTACGCGGTGCTGTGCACCAGCGTCGTGTGGCTGTGGTTCGACGACTCCTCGGGCATCGACGGCTTCCTCGGCAGCAACACGTACACCTGGGTCACGCTCGGTCTGCTGCTGTGGCTGCCGACCGGTCAGGCGCCGGGGAGCCGCCGGCCCTTCAGCCGCAACGCCAGCACCACCGCTCCCGCGCCGAGCACGGCGGCCCCCACGACCGCGGCGGTCTCCGCCCAGCCCG
>NZ_JAWOAI010000989.1:0-1802 GCF_033194735.1 Streptomyces sp. W16 | reverse complement strand
CACCGCACACCGCCCGCCACCCCACCCCGCCGCGGGCGGTTCACGCTCGCCGACCCGCTCGGCGCGCTCGCGATCCTCTCCGTGGTCGCGGTCGTCGCCCTGTGGGTGATGAACCAGGGCGGCCCGCTCTCCCTCACCGCCTCCGACCGGGCGACCGGCTCCCTCGGCCTGCTCGCCGGGCTGCTGGCCTCCGACCTGATGATCCTCCAGGTCGTCGTCCTCGCCCGGATCCCCTGGGTCGAACGCTCCTGGGGCCACGACCTGCTCACCCGCCGCCACCGCCTGCTCGGCTTCGCCTCGTTCTGGCTGATGATCACCCACGTCGTCCTGTTCGCCGTCGAACGCACCGCCCGCGAACCGTCGGCGCTGCCGGCCGCGCTGCTACGGCTGTTCGTCACCGACTCCTGGATGCTCTGCGCGACCGCCGGCACCCTCGCGCTGATCATGGTCGTCGTCACCTCGGTCCGCGCGGCCCGCCGCCGACTGCGCTACGAGTCCTGGCACCTGCTGCACCTCTACTCCTACGCCGGCATCGCGGCCACCTTCCCGCACACCTTCACCGACGGCGCCGACTTCCACGAGACCTGGACCCGCGTCTACTGGTGGTGCCTGTACGGCTTCGCGTTCGCCGCCACCCTCCTCTACCGCCTCGCCCTGCCCGCCTGGCGCTCCCTCCATCACCGGCTGCGCGTGGAGTCCGTGGTCACCGAGGCGCCCGGCACGGTGTCGGTCACGCTCAAGGGGCACCGCCTGGACAGGATGCGGACCGCCTCCGGCCAGTTCTTCGTCTGGCGCTTCCTCGACGGCCCCGGCTGGTCCCGCGGCAACCCCTACACACTCTCCGCCGCCCCCACCCCCGACCGGCTCCGCATCACCATCAAGGCCGCCGGCGACGGCAGCGAACGCGCCGCCCGCCTCACCCCCGGCACCCGCGCCCTGATCGAAGGCCCCTACGGCACCCTCACCGCCCGCCGCCGCACCCGGCCCCGCATGCTCCTCATGGCCGCCGGAATCGGCATCACCCCGATGCGCGCACTGATCGAGGACACCTCCTACGCCCCCGGCGAGGCCACCCTCGTCTACCGCTACGGCACGGACCAGCACGCCGTGTTCGCCGACGAACTCCGCGCCCTCGCCGCCCACCGCGGTGTCGAACTGATCCTCCTCCCCGGCACGCGCCGCGCCGACACCTCCTGGCAGGCCGCGGGCCCCGGACACCCCGACGACGACGCCCAGGCCCTCAAGAACCTCGTCCCCGACATCGAGCACCGCGACGTCTACGTCTGCGGCCCGCCCGCCTGGATCACCGCCGTCCGCAGGGCGGCCCGCGCCGCCGGAGCCCACCGCGACAGCGTCCACACCGAAGAGTTCGCCTGGTAACAGCCCCGCCCGCCCCACCTTCAGGAGCAGCTATGCGACGCATCACCCTCTGGTTCACCGCCACCCTCGCCGTGGCCGCGTTCCTCCTCGCCTTCCAGCTCAACGCCTCCGGCGCGACCGGCAAGTCCGGCGACGGCGGCGACCACATGCCGCCCGCAGCCAATGCCACAGCCACCGCCACTGCTTCGGCGAAACCGGGGGACGACACCCCGGGCGACGGTGACCATGCAGGAAGGCCGGGCGAGAACAAGTAGCCCCCGCCGAAGCCGAGTTCACCGCGCCGATGACCTCGTCACGGCTCCGGCCGCCACCCGAGCGCCCGCGAGATCCCGCGCGCCGCGAGCCGGACCGCCGGGATCAACGCCGGTACCTGGGCGTCGACTTGGGGCACGACGACCGATACGGCCGCCACCACCGCACCG
>NZ_JAWOAI010000988.1:0-1802 GCF_033194735.1 Streptomyces sp. W16 | reverse complement strand
GAGCGGTCGGCCGCGGTGCGCTACGCCACCGACCCCGACGCCGAGCCGGGCGGTGACCTGAAGAAGCTGGCCGCGAACACGGACCGGGCCGTCGCCCGGCTGCGGCTCGGCGACACCAACACCGTCGCCGACGGCGAGGAACTGCCGGCCGGAGTCGCCCAACGCCTGGAGACCTTCGTCACCGGAGCCGAGCGACTGCGCTCGCTGCGCGCCGACGTGCTCGCCCACCGCGCGGGATGGGACGAGACGTACGGGCAGTACACGACGACCATCTCCACGGCCTTCGCCGTGGGCGGGGCGCTCACCGGAATCCAGGACGCCGACCTCGGCTCCGACGCGCGTGTGCTGCTGGAGTTCTCCCGGGCCGCGGAATCGCTGTCCCAGGAGGACGTGGTGCTCGCCGGTGCCCGTCTCGATGGCCGCCTCGACGGGGAGCGGCTGCGGCTGTTCACCGGCGCCGTCGACACGCGCCGTACCCTCACCGACTCCGCCACCGCGGATCTGCGCGGTTCCGAACGCACCGCCTGGCGGAACCTCGCCGACACCAGCGCCTACACCGTGGTCGGTGCGGCCGAGGACAAGGTCCTCGCCACCAACTCGGCCACCCGCGCGATCGCTGCGGCTCCCGAGGCCACCTGGAACAACGCGCACGCACGCGTGCAGGACGGCATGCGCGCCATCGAGGCGGACGCGGGCGGCGGAGTCGCGGACCGCGCCGATCCGTTCGCACGCGGACTGCTCACCCCGGCCGGCGCCGCCGTCCTGCTCGGTCTCGCCGCCGTCGTCGCGTCGCTCGTCATCTCGGTACGCATCGGACGCGGTCTCGTCGTCGAACTGGTGAGTCTGCGCAACGACGCCCTGGCGATCGCCCGCCACAAACTCCCCGAGGCCATGCGGAGACTGCGCGCGGGGGAGGAGATCGACATCAGGGCGGAGGCCCCGCCCGGACCGGCCGCGGAGGACGAGACCGGGCAGGTCGCCGAGGCCCTGGGCACCGTGCACCGAGCCGCCCTGCGGGCCGCCGTGGAACGCGCCGAACTCGCGAGCGGCATCTCCGGGATCTTCGTCAACCTCGCCCGCCGCAGCCAGGTCCTGGTGCACCGTCAACTCAGCCTTCTGGACAGCATGGAGCGCCGCTCCGACGACCCGAACGAACTGAGCGACCTGTTCCGCCTCGACCACCTCACCACCCGAATGCGACGGCACGCCGAGAGCCTGATCATCCTCTCCGGCGCGGCACCCGGCCGAGCCTGGCGCATGCCGGTCTCCCTGACCAACGTCGTCCGCGCCGCCGTGTCCGAAGTCGAGGACTACGCGCGCGTGGAGGTACGCCAACTCCCCGAAGCCTCCGTCCTCGGCACGGCCGTCGCCGACCTCACGCACCTGCTCGCCGAGATCGTGGAGAACGCCGCCCAGTTCTCGCCACCGCACACCCGCGTGCGCGTCACCGGCGAACCGGTCGGCAACGGGTACGCCGTCGAGGTCGAGGACCGGGGCCTGGGCATGGGCCCGGAGTCGCTGGCCGAGGCCAACCGCCGCATCGAGCAGTCCGAGGCCCTCGACCTCTTCGACAGTGACCGGCTCGGCCTCTTCGTGGTCAGCAGGCTCGCCGCACGCCACGGCATCAAGGTGCACCTGCGGACCTCGCCCTACGGCGGAACGACAGCGGTCGTGCTGCTGCCGACGGCCCTGTTGCACGGCGGCGCGGCCGAACGCGCCCCCCGCGCGGCAGTCGACGACGGACAGCGGGCCGTGGAACGCGAGTACGCGCGCGTGCCGACCGCTCCCCAGCACCAGGAGTC
>NZ_JAWOAI010000987.1:0-1805 GCF_033194735.1 Streptomyces sp. W16 | reverse complement strand
CCGCGCTGATGCTGGCCCTCGGCAAGTACGGCTGGCGGCCCGCCGTGACCGCGGACGAGCCCGCCGACCTCGTGCCGCCGCCCGCGCCGGTCCCGAGCCGGCCGGGAGTACGCCGATGACGCCGCGCCGGAACCTCCTGCCCCTCACCCTCATCCACACCTCCGCCGCCCTCCTCGCCACCACCTCCCTCGCCCTCACCCTCTGGACCGGCCTCGAAGAACGCGGAGTCGCCCTCGCCTTCGGAGTGCTCGTCGCCGTAGGGGAGTTGAGCCGGTGGAACGGGACCACCGGCCTCCGCGAGACCGCCCCGCTCGGCGCCGCCGGCGCCCTCTCCTACGCGCTGCTCGGCGCCGACGCCGGACAGCCCACCCACCACGGCGCCTTCCAGGTCGTCACCGTGGTCGTCGCCGCCTCCCTCGTCGGCTGTGTGCCGCACATCGCACGCGGGCAGAGCGGTACGCCCGACCACCTGGCGCGCCGGGTACTGACCGTCGGCTTCGCCGCCGTCTGCTTCCAACCCCTTTACAACCAAGGGGTGTTCGGACACTGGGGCGGCCCCGCCTACGCCCTCCTCCTGCTCGCGCTCCTCTCCCTCACCGCCCTCTGCGACGCCGTACTCGCCGCCGCGCTCGCCCACTCCCGCACCCGCTGGCCCTTCGGCCCGCTGCTGCGGGACGAACTGCGCGGCATGCTCGGCATCGGGTCCGCCGTCTGCGCGACCGGCGCGGTGATGGCGCTCGCGGTCGCCGTCGTGGGGCTGTGGGCCCTGCCCGTGTTCTCCGTGCCGCTGCTGCTGACCCAGCTGTCCTTCCGGCGGTACGCGGCCGTACGGACCACCTACCGGCAGACCATCGCCTCCCTGGCCCGCTCCACCGAGATCGCCGGATACACCCCGGCCGGGCACGCCCGCCGGGTCGCCGCGCTCTGTCAGGCGGTCGGGCGGGACCTGGGACTGTCCGAGCCCGACCTCACCGTCCTGGAGTACGCAGCCCTGATGCACGACATCGGCCAGCTCAGCCTCGTCGACCCGGTACCGGCCGGCGCCACCGCCGTACTCCCCGTGGCCGAGCAGCGGCGGATAGCACTGCTCGGCGGGGCCGTCGTACGGCAGACCGGGGTGAGTCCTCAGGTGGCGGCCGTCGTGGAGCGGCAGGCCGACCCTTGCCGGGAGCAGCCGGTCTCCGCGCGGATCGTGCGGGCCGTGAACGCTTACGAGGAGAAAACCCGGGCAGGCGGCCCCGGCGGGCCGCTTCAGGCGCTGGAGGAGCTGCGCCTCGGGACCGCCGGGGACTACGCTCCCGAGGTCGTGGAAGCGCTGGCCCGGGTGCTCTCCCGGGACTGTCTGACCTTGCCTTCGGCTGGGTAACCCATGGGTAATGAGCGCCCTTCCAGTCGTACGTGGTTGGATGCGAAGAAGAGGGTGTCCGGGGGCAGAGCCAGCCCAACGAACGGAACTGGCAGGCGGGAATCGTGAGGATCTTCGGCAAGGGACGGCACCGGCCCTCCGCCTCCTGGCGGCAGGCCACAGACCGCGCGTTCACGCTGATCGGCGACGGTCGGTACGAGGACGCGGGCGCGTTGCTGACACGTGCCGCCGATCTTGAACCCTGGCTGTCCGAGTCCTGGTTCAACCTCGCCCTGCTGCACAAGTTCCGGCACGACTGGGAGCAGGCCCGGGCGGCCGGGCTGCGGGCCGTCGCGCTGCTGGAGCGGGAGGCCGGCGCACCTGACTGGTGGAACGTGGGCATCGCGGCCACCGCCCTCCAGGACTGGCCGCTGGCCCGGCGCGCCTGGCAGGCGTACGG
>NZ_JAWOAI010000986.1:0-1816 GCF_033194735.1 Streptomyces sp. W16 | reverse complement strand
CGCCGCGCCGCCGACGCGGTGCTGCGCACGGCGGCCGACACGGACGCCTTCTTCTGCGGCAACGACCAGATCGCGCGCGGTGTCACGGACGCGCTGCGCGAACGCGGGGTGGGCGTCCCCGCCGACATCGCCGTGGTCGGCTACGACAACTGGGACACCATGTCCCTGGCCAGCCGCCCGCCCCTGACCACGATCGACATGAGCCTCGACGAGATCGGCAGGATCGCGGCCCTACGGCTCCTGGAGGCGATCGACGCCGACCCGGCGCCCGGGCTGCACACGGTGCCGTGCCGGTTGGTGGTGCGGGAGTCCAGCTGAGCCTCGTCAGTCGGCGGCCAGATCCGGCAACAGGGCGCACATCGCCTCGCGTTGGGCCGGACCGACGAACTGGGTGAGTGCCCGCTTGACCGTCTCGGAGAGGGTCCCCGACGCCTCCGTCAGCAGCCGTCGGGCCTTCTCCGTGAGGGCGACCTCGACCCCGCGCTTGTCCCCGCAGACCGCCTTGCGGGTGACCAGACCCGCGTGCTGGAGACAGGCGATCTGATACGTCAGCCGGGTCTTCGGGCGGCCGAGCAGCTCGGCGATCCGGGTCATGCGCAACCCCTCGGGCTGCTCGGCCAGCAGGCACAGCACCAGGAACTCGTCGTGCGACACGTCGAGGTTCCCCTTCACGACCGAGCGCAGCTCCTGCTCCACCGCACCGGTCGCCGCCAGCAGCAGCATCCAGGCACGCAGCTCGGGCGGGAGCAGCCCGCCCCCCTGCGAGGAGGGACATCCGGGCTGGTCGGCGGGGTGCTCAACAGGGTCGGCCATGACTCCGAGTCTACCTGTTGTCCAATTTTGGAGAAGGTGGTTGTCCACTTTTGGATAATGGGCTAGCGTGAGGCTCATTCAAATTTGGACTACTGGAACCAACGGGAGAGATCATGACCGTCGCCGTCGAAACCGGGGTGTGGCAGCTCGACCAGGCCGCCTCCACCGTGGGCATCAGCCACAAGACGATGTGGGGCCTGGTCAACGTCAAGGGCACCTTCGGCACCGTCACCGGTCAGGGCGAGGTCCGGCCCGACGGGTCCGCGATCGGCACGCTGACCCTGGCCGCCGCCTCCCTGGACACCAAGAACGCCAAGCGCGACAAGCATCTGCGCTCCGCCGACCTGTTCGACGTGGAGAAGTTCCCGGAGATCACCTTCGCGGTGCGCAGCGCTGAGCTGACCGGCGACACCGCGCACGTCGTCGGTCAGCTGACCGTCCACGGCATCAGCCGCCCGCAGACCTTCACCGCTCGCCTGAAGGACGCGAGCGGCGAGGCGCTCACCCTGGACGCCGAATTCACCGTGGACCGCGACCAGTTCGGCCTGGGCTGGAACCAGCTGGGCATGCTGCGCGGCCTGACCGCGGTCACCACCACGCTCCGCTTCCTGCGAGCAGCTGCCTGACGGACCGTCAACCCGCGGGCTGCAGCCGGACGTCCGAGCTGGACAGCGTCTGCGGGGCCGCGGTGAACGCGCGCACCCGGATCCGGACCTTCTTGTGGGGGAGGGTGAACTTCCCCCCGGGCGGCCGGAGTTCGATGCTCCGCGTACTGTGCGCGGGCAGGGTCGTCGGACCGCCCACCTGGGACCAGAACCTGCTCATGCCCTGACCCGTGGTGAGCATGTAGTGGGGCGAAAGGGCGCTGCCGGACGAGTTGGTGACCTGGACGGTCAGCCGGGTCACGACGGTGGGCGCCGCGCGCCGCACCCCGGCGAGCTTCATGCTCATCGGCGGTGCCCCCGTTGCCGCCACTGCGGCGCTCGCCAGCGCGGGCGTGAGC
>NZ_JAWOAI010000985.1:0-1817 GCF_033194735.1 Streptomyces sp. W16 | reverse complement strand
GAGCGGGCCGCCTCGCCGCGCTGCCCCGACCGCTCGGCCGCCGCCAACTGCTCGGTGCCGGCGGCCAGTACGTCGACCAGTGGGGAGTTCACGGACAGGGTGGTGAGGGCGCCCTGGTACTCCGGAGCGAATGCCTTGCCGTACATCGATGCCTTTCGTCCGTATACACCGCATGTAGACACTGTGTGTATACATGTAGTGTATAGAGCGTAGAAAATCAGCCCTGGCCGTGGGGGCCAGGGCGTCATCTGCTGTTGCGGATCAAGACGTCGATGCGGTCGGCGAGGTTGCCTGTGAGGCGCAGATCACTCGCCGGACCTCAGTGCTGCTGCGCCTTCTGCGGAGTCACCTCGCTGGGCCGTACGACGACGAACCCCTCGCCCTGGAGCATGAGTTGGACGGCCTCGCCCGAACCGCCCCGCAGCATCGACCCGATGGACTGCGAACGGTGCAGCGAGGTCTGGAGGTTGGCCGACCAGCCGACCACCGCGTCCGTGTCGACGAACACCGGGTACTGCGGCGAGACGGGTATGACCAGCGGGTTGCCCTCGCAGACCAGGCCCAGCTTGCCCTGCCCGGTGAAGACGCTGTTGAACAGGCCGCCGCCCGCGATGCCGGAGCCTTTCACCGTCTTGATCGCGTACGACAACGAGGCGTCGAAACACAGGACGTTGCGGCCGTTGACGGTGAACTCGTCACCGGGATCGATCTCGACCACGAAACAGTTCTGCGCCTCGTGCGCGAACCACGCCTCGCCCTGGCCGCGCACCGCCATCAACGGCAGGCCCTCACCGGTGACGGCGCGCTTGAGCATGCCACCCACGCCCTGGCCCTTGCGCTCGAACTGGAGGTTGCCGCGGTAGGCGATCATCGCCCCCTGGCGGGCGAACATCTCGCCGTTGACCGCGTACTTGATGCACTTGGCATTCTCTACGGTCATGCCCGGCGCGATGGCCGGCTGCACCATGTGCTCACTGGAAAACAGATCACCCTTCATGCGGGCATCCTGACCCGGAAGATCTCATTCCGCCAAGATCGCGGAGCGGTCGAGTGTGCCGGGTGGTCAGGCTCCGAAGAGTTGTGTCCAGTACGTCCCCATCTGTCCGCCGCCCGCGAAGCCGATGCCTATGTGGGTGAAGTCCGGCTTGAGGATGTTGGCGCGGTGACCGGGGCTGTTCATCCAGCCCTCCACGACCTCGGCGGGGGAGCGCTGACCACAGGCGATGTTCTCGCCGATCGTGCGCCTGCGCGAGCCCGCGGCGGCGGCCCGGTCCCAGGGCTGGGAGCCGTCGGGGGAGGTGTGCGAGTAGAAGGCCCGGGCCACCATGTCCGTGCTGTGCGCCTGCGCGGCGGCGGCGAGCAGTGGATCCACGGCCAGGGGAGACAGCCCGGCCCTGGCCCGCTCCCCGTTGGTCAGCTCTACGACCTTCTCCGCCGTCCCGGCCAGGTTGCGTTCGGTGAGCGGCCTCGCCCACAGCGCCGTCCAGTAGATGTCGCCCGAGCGGGGATCGACGGCCTTGGCCAGGCTCGCGTGTGTGAAGACGCGTTCGAGCAGTGTCCGGCGGGCCTGTTCGGTGCGGAGGCAGTAGTCGACGAACTCGGCGGGGGTGCGCGGGCCGGAGACCAGGTGTTCGCCGACGGTGAGATAGGCGTACCCGGCACGGATCACCCGCTGGTACACGGAGGTGGCGTCCCGGCTCTCGGTGCTGAGGTGTCCGGCGGCGGCCATGTCGGTGACGTGGGCCTGCGCGGCCGACGCGAGCCGGGGGTCGAGTGCGACGGGTGGTGAACCGGCGGCGGCGCGGGCCGAGTTGACC
>NZ_JAWOAI010000984.1:0-1840 GCF_033194735.1 Streptomyces sp. W16 | reverse complement strand
CGGCTGCCGTGGCCCACCGCGTCCTCGACCAGGGCCTGTGCGCGCCGGGCCGCCCGGGTGTCGATCAACGGGCCCACCTGGGTGCCGGCGGCACGCGGATCGCCGTACGCGATGGCCCCGACGAGGGCGGTCAGGCGCGCGGTGACCTCGTCCGCGATCGTCTCGTGCACGAACAGGCGCTGCACGGAGGTGCATACCTGCCCGGCCTTGCGGTATCCGGCGCGGGCGATGAGCGGCAGCGCGTGGTCCAGGTCGGCGTCGCGCCAGAGCAACGTCGGTGAGTTGGAGCCGAGTTCGAGGTGGGTGCGGGCCAGGCCGCTGACGGCGCGTATGTGCCGGCCGACCTCGGTCGATCCGGTGAAGGTGATGTAGCGGACGTCCGGGTGGCGTACGAGCTGGTCGCCGACCGTCTCGCCGCGGCCGGGCAGCAGGTGGACGAGCCCCTCCGGCAGTCCGGCCTCAAGTAGCGCCCGTACGACGGCGATCGAGGACAGCGGGGTCTGCTCGGCGGGCTTGAGCACCACCGCGTTGCCCGCCGCGAGGGCGGGACAGATCTTGTGGGCGACGGTGCTGAGCGGGGCGTTGAACGGCGTGACGGCGGCGACGACACCGACGGGGACCCGGAGGGTGAAACAGAGCGAGCCCTCGTGACCGGCGGCGGCCTGGACCGGGACCATCTCGCCGGTCAGCCGCAGGGCCTCCTGGGCGCAGAGCTCGAAGATCAGGAGGGTGCGGTCGAGTTCGGTGACCGCGTCCGCCGGGGTGAAACCGGTCTCGGCCACGTACTGGTCGAGGACCTGGTCACGCCACTCGTCGAGGAGACGGGCGGCGCGGCGCAGGATCACCGCCCGTTCCCCGTAAGGGAGTTGGCCCACCGATCGCGCCGCCGAAGCGATCGCCGTGTCGATCTGGTCGGGCCCGGGGACGTGCAGTTCGGCGATGACATCGCCGGTGTACTTGTCGGCGACCGGGAGTGTGCCGGCCCCCTTCGCCCACGTCCCGTCGACGAGCAGCCCTGTGCCGTGGTCCATGCGGTGGTCCATCACATCATCCCCAGTCCAGAGTGCTCATCCGGGTCAGCGCGGGCAGCTTCCACAGCGCGGTCGCGATCGACTCGGCCCGTGGCGGGCCGAGGAACGCGGGCACCAGCTCGTCGAACTTCGCCCTCAACTCCTCGTCGCTCAGGGGGTCTTCGGGGTCGCCCTTGCGGGTGAGCCGCAGCCGTTCGCGCGATACGCCGTGCCGATCGGTGATCCGGACGCGGGCGGCCCGCCGGCCGGGGGCCAGCTTGTCCAACTCCGGATCGACCCGTGCCGTCACTCTGGCCATGAGGTTCCGGATCGCCGGATCCCGCAGTGCCTCGGGGTCGAAGGCGCGCAGCCGTACGCTGCCCAGCACCAGCGCGGCGGCGACGGTGTAGGCCAGGCTGAACTTCGCTTCGTCGGGATCAGCGGGGTCGACCCGTCCGGCAACCCGGGTGGCAGTTTCGTAGGTCTCGATCTCGATGCGGGTGATCTCGTCCAACTCCACACCGTCGGCGCGCAGTTCGAGGGCGGCGTCGATCGCGGCGAAGGTGTGTCCGCAGCAGGCGTGGTACTTCACCGTCGTGGCCGTGACGCAGAACGGATTGCCAAGGCCGGAGACCGAGAGGTCGCTGACTCCGGCGGTGGCCACGCCGAAGCCGACCGGCCCCTCCAACACGTCCAGAGCACCGGCGAGCCCCTTCTCGGCGGCGAGCGCGGCCACCACCCCGGCCTCGGCCGCGTGCCCCGCGTGCAACGGCTTGCCCGTGGACGGCGAGCGGAAGGTCTGCTGGAGCCCGCCGGCCATGGTCGCGGCG
>NZ_JAWOAI010000983.1:0-1844 GCF_033194735.1 Streptomyces sp. W16 | reverse complement strand
CCGCCGCCAGCAGCGCCGTGAACAGGGCGCCCAGGCCCGCGTAGGCGGCCTGTCCCAGCGAGAGCTGGCCGCCGCGCCCGGTGACCACCACCAGGGACAGCAACACCACGCCCAGCGCGGGGACCTGGACCGAGGTGTGCAGGTCCGAGCCCGCGAAGCCGAGCGGGAGCAGGAACAGCACCGCGGCCACGATCCAGGCCCCGGGAGGCGTCGCGACGCGCGCTGTCGCCGTACGGGGGAGTGCGTCCCTCGCACCAAGACCCGGCAGGACCAGCGCCGTGACCAACAGGGCGACCACGAACAGGTTCGCGCCCACGGCCTGTACCAACTGGCCACGCCAGCCGGACAGATGAACCCTCGTCAACTGGCTCTGCCCGACCCCGACACCCAATGCCACCACCACCGCGACCGGCAGGCTCCGCATCCGCGCGGCGACCGCGACCGCCACCACCTCCATGACGAGCAGGGGCAGACCGTACGGGTCCAGGCGAACGAAGGGAGCGAGGAGCACGCCCGTCAGTCCCGCCGTGAAGGACCCGAACGCCCAGCCCGCCGCCGCCACCCGGTCCGCGTCCACCCCGGCCAGCACCGCGAGCTGCCGGTCGTCCACCACGGCCCGCAGCTCCCGTCCGAACCGCGTCCAGCGGATGACCGCCCCGACGCCCGCCGCGAGCACGAGCACCACCGCCAACTGCCCCCACGGGTCGGCCGACACCAGCTCCGGCGCGTCGTCCCGGGCACCCTGCCCCCACACCAGCGCCGCCCCGCCGACCAGCAGCACGAACACCCCGATGGACGCGACCAGGGTCTGCGCCGGATCGCCGCCCAGGACCGACAGCGGCCGGAAGGCGAACCGTTCCAGCACCACCCCGATACCCGGCGCCAGGAACAGCAGCGTGACCACCGCGCCCAGCCACAGCGGCCAGCCCCACCCGACCACGCACTGCCGCAGCACGTACGCGCAGACCATCGCGACCGCGCCGTGCGCGAAGTTGAGGACGCCGGTCGCCCGGTACGTCACGATCAGGCCGATCCCGGTGAGCGCGGCGGCGCTGCCGACCGAGAGGCCGGCGAGGGTGAGGTCGTAGGTGAGGGAGGACATCCCGGGCCTCAGTCGTCGGCTTCGGCGGGCTCGCAGATCGGGCAGGGGCTCAACTCGCCGTTCGCCACCAACTTCGCGTCCACCGGCACCCCTTCGGCCTTCCCGGCGACCAGCGGGCAGTCCGCGCGGTGCCACAACGTGCCGCCGGGCACCATCAGCAGGTCCCCGCTGACCGCCATGGGCGCGGCGAGGGCTTCTGCCGACTCCTCGGCGTCGGCGGGTTCGGAGGCCACGAGAAGGGCGTACAGCTCCTCCACGCGCGCGGTGGCGAGGGCGCTGCGGCCGTGGGCGAGCAGGACCGCGCCGGCGACGATCAGGGCGGCGCCGGGGATCGTGCAGGAGGCCAGGTAGGGGAGTTGCCGTTCGGCGTAGCGCTCGCCGGAGACGCCGTACCAGCCGAGCACGCACAGCACCGCACCCGCGGCGAGCGTGGCCCAGCCGGCCCACAGGACGGGACGCACGGTCCACGGTCGGGCTGTCCGCATTTACGGCTCCCACATGTCATGTGTCTGTCCATGCCGGCCAATGGCTTGCACTATGCCTTCTGACACCCGACCTGAAAACACCGGGCGCGCACGGCCCGGACCGACACCCGGCGGTGAGCCAGATGGTTCTCGGGAGCGACCTCAGGCGAAGGAACGCAAGGACCGCAAGCAACACAAGCAACACAAGCAACACAAGGCGCGGGCGGGGCACGGTAGTCACGGCCGCGGCCCTGGTCCTCGCGCTCGGCCCGGCCCTG
>NZ_JAWOAI010000982.1:0-1854 GCF_033194735.1 Streptomyces sp. W16 | reverse complement strand
CTCTCGTGCGGCTGGTCGAGGAGCGGGCTCAGCTCCTCGTACGCCTCCGCGTACCGCCCCTCGCCGAGCCGCGCCAGGCCACGGGCCAGCCGGAGCGTCGGGGTGAGGTCGGCGCGCTGCCAGGCTGCCACCATGTCCGCCAACTCCTCGGCCCGTACGGCCTGTCCGCGCAGTGCGGCGGCGACCGCGTCCGTGCCGGCGAGTGCGGCGACCATGGCCGGCTGTCGGGTCTCGGCGACGATCTGCCGTGCCTCCTCGGTGAGTTGGACCGCGCGAGGCCAGTCCCCGAGCAGCAACTGGCCGGTGGCCTCGGTGAGGAGGGTTTCCGTGAGCAGGCCGAGTCGGCCCTGTCTACGCAGAGTCGGTGCCGCCCGGGCAAGCAGGTCGACCGCGCGGACCGGATCGCCGATCTCGTGGGCGGCCAGGCCGTGGCGCCGGAATCCGTCGGAGTCGGTGAGGCACCACGCCGTCTCCTTCGAGGGGAGCCGGTCGGCCACCGTCCGGCCGTGGCGCACGGGTTCGGTCAGTGCCAGAGCCGCGAGGTGGCGGGCGTCGTTCGTGGCGGGCAGCCGCTCGGCGGTCCGGTCGACGGCTGCCCGCAGGGCGGGATCGGCATCGGTCCGGTGGACATGGAGTGCCGCGCTCAGCAACAGGTCGAGGGCCAGGTCGGGATCGCCCGCCGACAGCTCGGTGAGGTCGGGGGGTTGTGCCAGGGCCGGACCGGGCTGTGGCTCGGCGTCCGAGATCTCCCGCAGCCATCCCGTCTTCGCCCGGTCCGCGCCGTTCAGCTCCAGGCGTTCCGCCGCGTCGATCAGGGAGTGGGCCAGCCGGACGCGGCCGGCCCCGTACGCCTGCTCGGCCGCGCCCAGCAACCGGTGTCCCCGGGTGACCGAGTCCGTGGTGAGCTGCGCCGACCGCTCCAGCGCCCACACCGCCGCGAGGGCACCGTGCCGCCGTAGCAAAGAGACCTGGGCGGCGGCCAGTTGGTCCGCGATCTCGTCGTCGGGGCCGTTGACGGACTGGGCGCGATGCCAGGTGCGGCGGTCCGGGTGCTCGGTCAGCACCTGTGCCAGGGCCGCGTCGGCGGCCTGTCGGCGGGCCGGGGTCTCCACCGCCGACACCGCGAACCGGACCACGGGATGCTGGAAGCGCAGGGTCGTCCGGTCGAGTCGTATGAGCGAGGCGGCAACGGCGCTGTCGAGCGCGTCCACCGCGACGGTGCGCCCGGCCAGCACGGATGCGGCGGCCAGAATCTCCGCGACGTCCCCGACCTGGTCCACGGCGGCGACCAGCAGGGCGTCCCGGGTCCGGTCCGGGAGTTCGCCGAGACCGGCCGCGAACGCCGTCGCCAGCGTGGCGTTGACCGGCAGGTGGGCCCAGGATCCCGGTGGTCCGGTGGGGTGCCGGGCCGCGGGGAGTTCGACCAGTGCGAGCGGGTTGCCGAGCGCTTCCCCGAGGATCCGCTCCCGGACGGCCGGCGGCAGCGCGTCCGCGTGCCGGGCCAGAAGCCGCCGGGCCGAGGGCTCGTCCAGCACCGGCACATCCAGTACGGGGACTCCCGGCAGGGTCCGTCCGCCGCGCAGTGCCCCGAGGACGACGATCGGGTTGTCGCTCGCCCTGCGGGCCAGGAACGCCAGTACGTCCCGGGTGGGCCCGTCGAGTCCCCTCGCGTCGTCGGCGATCAGCACCGTGGGCTGCTCGGCGGCCCTGGCCGTGATCAGGTTGAACGCGGCCAGGGCGACCCGCGAGGTCTCCGGTGGCGGCCCGGAACCGGCGGCGAACGCCGCCCGCAGGATCTCGCCCTGCCCGGCCGGCAGGGACTCCGCCGTGCCGAGCACCGGGCGCAGCAGGGCG